>DATEGJ010000129.1:0-6096 GCA_035280105.1 Thermoplasmata archaeon | reverse complement strand
AGCATCCATTTTCGGCCAAGCCGCTTCACGCTCTCCCGAATCGGATCGGTTTGGTATGCGAGGAGCGGGAAGATTCCGCGCGCGGATCCGGTCGGGTGTCGCTTGGTGGGCGCTATCTTTTCAGCCCCTAGACGATATATGTACTATCCATTAGATATCGATTTCTGCGTCTGATTGAAAGGAGACACGTAACCATGGCGAGGAAAAAGACACAGGAAGAGGCAGCCGTCGATGGAGTCGTTGCGTTCACCGAGCTGGCGAGCTCCGACCCCGGTTCGACGCGTGCGTTCCTCGAGAAAGTATTCGACTGGAACTTCGAACGGGTGAAGATGCCGATGGGCGAGTATCTTTCCTATCGCACGCCGGGCGGAGTCCGAGGCGGCATCCGGTCGACACAGCCGAAGGAGGCGCCGCTCAGTATGAATTATGTGCGGGTGGAGGACCTCGACGCGGCGATGACGAAAATCAAGCGCGCGGGAGGCGAGGTCGTCCTGGCGCGCGTCGACGTGCCCGGCATGGGCAGCTTCTTCTGGTTCCGCATCCCCGGAGGACCGCTGATGGCCTGCTGGCAAGACGCTCCCGCGATGCCCAAGGAGGGTGCGTGAATGCCGACGCCGAAGGAGATCGTGATGGGATACCAGAAGGCGCTCGGCGCGGGGGACTTCGCGGGCGCGCGGCGGTTCCTCCATGACGACCTGCTGTTCGTCGGGCCGTTCGACACGTTCCATCGGCCCGAGCCGTACCTCGAGGCGTTGGGCAAACTCCATCACATTGTCGTGCGCGTCGAGCCCAAGAAGATGTTCGTCGACGGCGACGACGTCTGCATCCTGTACGACATGGTTACGAACACTCCCGCTGGGACCGCGTTCATCTGCGAATGGTACCAGGTCCGCGGCGGCAAGATCGGATCGATCCGGGCCGTCTTCGACGCGCGGCCGTTCGCGGCAATGTTCAACCGGTGAGGCGGAATTCCCGGCGAGGAGGTCGGACCGTGGCCGATCAGTCCGGATATTTCACGGCGGAATTCTTCGCGTTTTTCCAGGCGCTGTCGAAGAACAACAACAAAGAATGGTTCAGCGCGAACAAGGAACGGTACGAGAAGGTCGTCCAAGAGCCCGCATTGCGGTTCATTCGGGACGCCGGCGTACGATTGCAGAAAATCAGCCCGTACCTCGTCGGGGAGGCGAAGGCGTTCGGTGGCTCCCTCTCGCGGATCTACCGCGACATCCGTTTCTCGCCGGACAAGAGTCCGTACAAGACTCACGTCGGCATACACTTCTGGCATGGCAAGGTGGTTGGCGAGGAGCACACGCCAGGCGTCTTCATGCATCTCGGGACGGGGGAGAGCGCGGTGTACACCGGCGTCTGGCAACCGGACCCGCCAGTTCTGACGAAGATCCGCAATCGAATCGTCGAAGAGCCAGACGCCTGGAAAAAGGTCGTTCGGTCGAAGATTCGCATCGAGGGGGAATCGCTGAAACGTCCTCCGACAGGTTATGACCCGAATCACCCGCTGATCCAAGATCTGCGGCGGAAGGATTTCGTCGGAGTGCGCTCACTGCGCGACATCGAAGTGACGAGTCCGCGATTCCTCGATACGTTCGTGGAGGCGGCTCGAGAAATGGATCCGTTGAACGGGTTCCTCGCCGAAGCGATGGGCCTTCCCTGGTAGTTTGCAATCTCATCCATCCGCGCGGACGAGGTGTGCCAGGCACGAGCGAGCAGGCGGACTCATTATCGACTCGGTGAAAATCGTCCACCTTTATGGTGCGGAGAATCCATACCATATGCGGGGAGTGGAGGATGGGCGGAGCCGCCCGTTTCAATCTTGGATCACCGCCACCGCCGCCGGCGGACGGGTCGACGCAAGGGAATGCGCCACGGCAATCATTTTTCGATCGATGGAAGGAACTATTTCGTCCGAGACGAAAGCCCGCCGTCTTTCTCCGACAGCCGATTGCGCCATCGGTCGTGCTCGCGTGCGCTAATTGCGGGTTCGATTACACCGTGAAGCGCATCGAAGTCGGTGGGAAGGCTGCTCTCATGTGGACCTGCGAGTGCGGCAGCGAGTTCATGCCGCCGGGCGGTCCCGAGTCGTTCAACCTCGTGCGACGCTAGGCCGAATTCCTTACCATTGCCGGGGGGACGTGCCGCTGGGCGCGGGACGCCGCGCCGCCATGGTCCAATATAGTCCGCCGAAGATGAACGCGAACAGGAGGACCGCGACGACCGCTGCTTCGACGGAGAGGACGAATGGCCCGCCCACCTCCTTGCGGGAGTAGCGGTAAAGCAGGTAGGCGAACGCAACCATCGCGACGCCGGTGAGGCTCGCGCTGAGCGGACGGATTTTCGAGCGGGTGACCGCCCACCGCACCGCGCTGATCACGAAGTACGTGCCCCCGAGGAAGGCGAAGAAGAGCACCGCGCTCGAGATCACGCCTTCGGGAGGCCGCACCAGAACGCTGCCTCGGACTATTCGGTCCCACCACTCGCCGATTTGCGTGATCAACGCCTGGTTCAGGTAGAACACGACGCCGAGCACGAGAAGGAAGAACGCGATTCCCAACAGGGCGGTGAAATCCGGCGGAGCCGGCGCGCGCGGGGTCGGCGGCAAGGCCGGACGGAGCAGCGAAGGGCTCGCCCGAGGCGGTTCGGCCAGAGCCGCGGTCGGATTCGGGGTGGTGGCCGCCTGCGGGCGTCCAGGAAGCGGCGCGCCGCAGAAGAAACAGAACCCGATTTCGTCGCTATTTCGCGTACCGCAGCTCGGACAGGTCTGGCCCGTCGTCCCACCGGAGGACACTAAGGGCCGTATCGACTTAGAACTTTGGGTGAGCTCGTCACCACAGCCTCGACGACAAAGGCGAACCGCTCGCTACAGTCCTTTGGAGCGCGCGTACGCGAGGTCCTCGCGGTCGGCACGATTCAGCGACCGGGCGACGACCCACGTCGCCACCCGGTTCGGGAGACCTTTGATGGAAACCTCTGTGATTGTCTTGACGTGGGTCCCGCCACGAGCGGAACTGTACGCGTTGTCGAGCTGAACCATCGAGCCGTTCTGTAACTGCATCTCGTATCCGAAGCGTCGGGGGGGCTCGATCCGGTATAGAAACGTCGCCTTTGTCCGGCGGCCCGCGATCCGGACTTCCCGGAACGCCGATTTCTCTCGCGGAAACTGCAGCCCTTCGTAGACGACGATCGGGCCTTCTCGGATGACTCGTCCGCTCAAGATCGACGGATGGATCTCCCGGATCCGCTCCTCGTCCATGTGGTGGGACAAGAGTCTCCAGACGGATTCGAGCGGAAGCGGGAAAAGCCCGTCCATCTCGGTCGTCTTCGACATGATTCTCCCGGCAACGCGTCGAAAGCGACTCGAACCATCAAGATTCCGCACGGCAACGCAGAATCCTCATTCGGGGAACGACCATTCCGCGTCCATGGAACGCATCGAAGCCGACGTCCTCATACCGGGCCGCGGGGAACCGATTCGGAACGGATGTGTCGTGATCGATGGTCCGACGATCTCTTACGCCGGGCCAATCGAGAGCGCGCCGCAGGCCGCCGCGGACGATCCGGTGCACCGCGTCCCTGCGGTCATGCCCGGGATGTGGGATTGTCACGGACACCTCATGGGGCTCCGATCCGCGAACATCGAGGAGACGGCGAAGACCTCCCTCCCCGTACTGACGGCGCGGGCGGTCAGGGACGCGGAGACCGCCTTGATGGCCGGTTTCACGAGCGAGCGAGATCTTGTCGGCGTCGGCGTACACCTTGCGCGGGTCGTCGACGAGGGAACGATTCCGGGGCCACACATCTACGGTGGCGGCGCAATGCTCAGCCCGACCGCCGGCCACGGCGACCTCCACATGTTCCCGACATCCTACCTCCACGCCCTCACGGGCGCTGGCTATTACATGCAACTCTGCGACGGCGTCCCGGAGTGCCTCCGTGGCGTGCGGAATCAACTTCGACTCGGCGCGCGCGTGATCAAGATCTGCGCGTCCGGCGGAGTGATGAGTGAGGTCGATCACCCAATCCACCAGCAGTTCTCCGAGGACGAGCTGCGCGCAGTTGTCGGCGAGGCGACGCGTGCGGAACGCGTTGTGGCCGCGCACTGCCATGGGAAGCCGGGGATCATGGCGGCACTCCAAGCGGGATGTCGTACGATTGAGCACGGTTCGTATCTCGATGACGAGGCCGTGGACCTGATGATCGCGAAGGAGGCGATCCTCGTCCCGACCCGGTACATCTTGGAGCGGCTCATCACGCTCGGGCCAAAGATGAACCTCCCGGACTACGCGTACCGAAAGGTCATCGTGATGGGCGATCAGCACAAGCGGTCGTTGCAGCTCGCGATCAGGAAGGGCGTGCGGATTGCGCTCGGCACAGATATATGGAGTTCTGGCGAAGGGACGATTGCCCCGTGGGGCGAGAATGCAAAAGAGCTGATCCACCTCGTTGACGCCGGCATGACGTCAGTCCAAGCGATCGAGGCCGCGACCGCCAGTGCGCCCGCGACGCTCGGGCCGCAAGCTCCAAAGTCCGGGCAGTTAGTGGCAGGCTACGACGCCGACATCCTGGGAGTCCGAAAGGATCCGCTCGCGGACGTGTCGATCCTCGCGACACGCGACAACATTGTGCGGGTGTGGAAATCCGGCCGGCTCGTGAAGCGTCTCTGAGCGTCCGAAGCATCGCGGACAATGCATTCCTCGGTCGAGACGAGCGGTTCGACGGGTGAAGCTTTTTCACCGCTTCCCCCTTCCTGCCCCGGGCCGAACCACGAGGATATTCTCGCTCGGCGGAACTGGACGAATCGGACGGCCGGTCGCGCAGCGCTTCGTCCAGAGTTCGTTGGTCTCGGAGGTTGCCATTGCCGGACGGGACCGGTCGCTCGCGGAGGGCGTCGCGGCAGAACTCGGTCCCAAAGCGAAAGCCGTCGAAGTTGACGCGACGGACGAAAAGCAGCTCGCATCGCTCGCCGCAAGATACGATCTCATCGTGAACACCGCGGGCCCTGACTTCCGCGTCGCCCTTCCGGTCTTGCGGGCGGCAATCGCCGCCCGTGTCAACTCGTGTGACCTCGCCGCGGATGGCGCGTCGATCCCCGCGATGCTTGCGCTCGATGGCACGGCAAAGGATGCCGGCATCACGGCCGTCACGGGGATCGGTCACATCCCCGGCATGTCGAACTTGATGATGCAACACGCGCTCAATCGCGTCGAGGCAGCGGAAGATGTTCGCCTCGTCGTCTGGTGGGACCTGAGCCGAGAGAAGGCGAACCTGTTTGGCGACCCGGACGAAATGCGAAGAACGGGCCGTATCAACGCTTCCTGGCAGACCGTCCTCGCTTGGACCGTCCGTCCCGTCCGGACCTATCGTGACGGACGATTCGTTGACGTCGATCCGTTCGAAGAGTCGACGCAGATTGCGCTCCCCAGAGACGCAGGGACCGTTTCCGCAATCCCGATTGGAAGTACGGAACCGATCACGATTCCTCGCCGCAATCCCGAGGTTCGATCCGTTTCCATCCTGATGGCCCTCTACCCACCGCAGCTCCACGAGCTTCTTCAGGACCAAGCGCGCCGAATAGGGCGCGGGGAATCGGATGTCGCCACGGCGACGCTCGCGTTCCTCGACACGATTCGATCGGATTCGGACCGATGGCTCACCACCTCAACCCCAATCTCGCTCGACTTCGGAATGATGGCCACGGCGACCGGGAAGAGGAGGGGCCGTACGGTTCGGTACTCATGTTGGCCCGCGGGGCCGTGGGAGTCCACGGTCGGCGCTCTGACCGAGGCGGCGTTCCGTGTCTTACGGGGAGAGGTTCGGTCGCGAGGCGTGTTGGCACCCGAGGCAGCCTTCGACCCGTTACCATTCTTGGAGGCCGCGGCCCGTCAGGGATCCAAGGGTGCGGTGCCGAGGCCGCTCCTCGAGGAATCCGAGCAAGTCATTTGATAAATGCGCCATTCTGGCTCGCCAGCCTTTGTCAAATTTGTAAACCTCAGAGTATATCTATTGGCGGCCGTCATGGAGACGACAATGGCGTCGAAACATTCTGACCCCGCTCATCGCACCGGCAAGACGAAGGTGGCGGTG
>DATEGJ010000128.1:0-5262 GCA_035280105.1 Thermoplasmata archaeon | reverse complement strand
CAAGGGAGCGGGACTCGCCGAGATGACTCTCCTCGGGCTCCCCGTCCCGCCCGGTTTCACGATTTCGACGAAGGCCTGCACCGCCTTTGCGAAGAGCGGGCGCTTTCCGCCAGGGCTTCGCAACCAGATGGAGGAGGCCCTCACCGCCGTCGAAGTGAAGGCCGGGAAGAAGTTCGGCGATTCGGACAATCCGCTCCTCGTCTCCGTCCGATCCGGAGCGAAGTACTCGATGCCCGGCATGCTCGACACGGTCCTCAACATTGGGTTGAACGACACCACCGTAGGCGCCCTTGCACGGCTGACCTCAAATGAACGGTTCGCGTGGGACGCATACCGGCGACTGATCGCGATGTACGGCCGGATCGTGCGCGGCGTCGATGGAAGAAACTTCGAAGCGATCCTCGATCGGTTCAAAGAGAAGACAGAGGGCAGGCGGGACACGGACCTGACCGTCGACATGCTTCGGTCCGTCGTTCAAGAGTTCACTGACCTTTACCGTCACGAAGTCGGCGAGGAATTCCCCCAAGATCCGAAGAAGCAGCTCGAAGACGCCACCGGGGCCGTCTTCCGATCGTGGAACGGCAAGCGCGCGGTCGACTACCGCACCTTCAACAAGATTCCCCACGACCTCGGGACGGCGGTGAACGTGCAAGCGATGGTCTTCGGAAACATGGGGAACGATTCCGGGACCGGGGTTGCGTTTACGCGGAATCCGTCGACCGGGGTCAAGGAACTCTACGGCGAATTCCTTCCCGACGCGCAGGGTGAGGACGTCGTCGCGGGAATCCGCACGCCTATGAAAATCTCGCAACTTCGGGAAGCGCTTCCAGCGGCGTACGGGCAGTTCACGCAATTGGCGGACCGATTAGAGCAACACTACCGAGACATTCAGGACATCGAGTTCACCGTCGAGCGGGGACGGCTCTGGATCCTCCAGACGCGCTCGGGCAAAAGATCAGCTCGCGCCGCCGTCAAGATTGCGGTCGACATGGTGCGGGAGAAACTGATCTCGGAGGAAGAGGCGGTCCTCCGCGTTGAGCCGATGCACGTGATTCAATTGCTTCTACCGCAGTTCGACGAGAAAGCGAAGGCGACGGCGAAGCGGGAAGGACAGTACCTCGCGAAAGGACTGAACGCCTCCCCCGGTGCCGCGACCGGCTACGTCGTCTTCGACCCTGACGACGCAGAGACCATGGGTCGTGATGAAAAGAAACCCGTCATCTTAGTGCGGCTCGAAACCTCCCCCGATGACGTCCACGGGATCCTTCACTCCAAAGGAGTCCTCACGGCTCGGGGAGGCGCGACTAGCCATGCTGCCGTCGTGACCCGAGGCCTCGGAATTCCGTGCGTCGCCGGCTGCGAGCAGATTGTAGTCGACTACGACGCCGGCGAATTGCGAGTTGGGGATAAGGGCGTGCATCGAGGCGACTTCGTATCGATCGATGGGAGCACAGGCGAGGTGTTCGAAGGTCGTATCCCGACGATCGAACCGGACTTCAAGAAAGAACAGGATCTCCAGACGCTTCTCGGGTGGGCCGACAAACACCGGAGGCTTCAGGTCTGGGCGAACGCGGACTACCCGCGAGACGCGGAGCGGGCGCGCGAATTCGGCGCTCAAGGGATCGGCCTCGACCGGACCGAGCACATGTTCATGGAGATCGCGCGGCTCGACACCGTCCACGAGATGATCCTCGCCGCGCCCGAGTACCGGCGCGTCGCCGCGGAGGTCCGGTCCCTTCGCGATGAGCTGCAAGGTGTGAAGGAAGAGAAACGCTCCGGTCTCGAGAAGCGCCTTGGGCTCCTGGAACCCGCCTTGGAGCGACTGTCCCGCCGCTACCTCGGTTCCCTGGAGAAACTCGAACGGCTCCAGAAGGCCGACTTCATTGGGATCTTGCGCGCCATGGAAGGGCTTCCTGTCATCATCCGATTGATTGATCCCCCGCTCCATGAGTTCTTGCCGAAGTACGAGACGTTGCTCGTCGAAGTCACGAAGCTCACGCTCGGCCGGGCGGACCCGGACGTCCTCGTTCGGACGGCGCGATCGGACGACGACATCGCGTTCGTCGAAGACGTGAAACGCGCCGGGGACGGGAACCTGGCGCGCGGAATCGAAGCGCTCCTCCCGAAAAAGCAGATGCTGCTGGAAGCCGTCGGGGCAAGCCGGGAGACGAACCCGATGCTCGGCCTGCGCGGTTGCCGGCTTGGGATCACGTTCCCCGAGATCACGGAGATGCAGGTTCGCGCGATCTTCGAAGCGGCCTGCGAGTTGGCGAAGCAGGGGGTTTCGGTTAAGCCGGAGATCATGATTCCCCTTGCCGGCCACGTGAACGAGCTGAAGGTGGTGCGAGACGCCCTCGAGTCCGAGGCGAAGAAAGTCATGGCGCGGGAACGGATCGACGTGAGTTACAAATTCGGCACGATGATCGAGATTCCGCGCGCCGCCCTCACCGCGGACGAGATTGCGGCATACGCCGAATTCTTCTCGTTCGGGACGAACGACTTGACGCAGACCACGTTGGGATACAGCCGCGACGACGCGGAAGGCAAGTTCCTCTTGGATTACGTAGAACGTGGAATCCTTCCTTTCAATCCATTCCAGACGATCGACCGAGGAGGCGTCGGCGAGTTGATGCGGATGTGCGTCAAGAAAGGCCGCCAAGTCCGACCCGACCTCGAGATCGGGATCTGCGGAGAACACGGTGGCGATCCGGCGAGCATCGAATTCTGCCATGAACTCGGCCTGAACTACGTTTCGTGTTCCCCGTTCCGCGTGCCCGTGGCGCGCCTAGCCGCCGCCCACGCAAAGCTTCGCGGCGAGGTCTCGCGAACCGAGGACCGCTGACCCGAGGTGTGAATGGCGGATCTGGCAACTTCTCCAGCTTTTCTCCTGGTCCTCGTCATCTCTGCATTCTCGTTGCCTCTCGTCTTCCTCGTGTGGATCCGAAATTCGGCCCGATATGGCCGGGAACCATGGCCCACCGTGCTGAAGACATTCGCCTGGGGCGCCGTGTTCAGTGTCATCATCGCCCTCGTGTTCAGTTTGGTCCTGGCCCTCACGCTCGGCCAGATCGGTGCTCTCAACGACTGGTTCGCCCGACGATTTGCGGATCCAGGGGTCGCGATCGGGGTGCTCGTCGTCGCGCCGATCGTCGAGGAAGCTGCCAAAGGGGTCGGGGCGACCGCGGGCCGTTCGCAAACGCAATTGAAGGCGGACGGGCTCGTTTACGGAGCGGCAGCCGGCCTCGGATTCTCCGCGACCGAGAATCTCATCTATGGACTCGCCGGACTCCTGATCCCGAGCGTCGGTCCCTCCGGTTCGTTGATCATCGTCGCGGCTCGCTCGTTCTCTTCGACGTTCCTGCATGCGAGCTCGACCGCGGTCATGGGTTGGGGGCTCGCGAAGTATTGGCTCACCGGGCACTTCATCGCGCTCGTTCCGTTCTACTTGATCGCGGTCGCGATGCACGCGACGTTCAACTTGTTCTCGACTCTCGCCATCGGGTATGGCGCACAGAACGATACGGTCGGCGAAGCCCTCGCGTTCCTCGCGGCGATTACGATGGCCATCGTCGCAATCAGCATCGTGCGGCTGAAGGTCGCCTCGGGTCGGCCGACGCCGTCGAGTTGACGCCGTCCGCCGCGTGCGAAATCACGTGGTTCCCTCGAGACCCTCGTTGTTTTGTGCCGGAGAGCAATCGTTAACTACGCGGGACGACGTCCACGAACGGGCATGCGTTTTCGTATCGAAATGGCGGGGGAAACCTACTCGAAAAACAAGGAGTCGTTCAAGCGGCTCCTCGCGAAACACGGCCTTCGCTGGCGTGGGACCTTGGAGCGTCCGTTCTGGGGGAGCACGACGGAGCGAGTGACCGCGATATTCGATCGAGATACGCAAAAGGACATCCTGCGAAGCGCGACGCTCGTCTGGGAGAGCCCAAAGAAGTCGGCTCTGCTGGAGGATCTGAAAGCATGGGCTTGGCAGATGGGCGGACGGGCGGTCGAGGATCGCGCTCCCTCCGCGGAGGACGTGACGGACGAGGTCGAAGCCGCGTTGCGGAACTGGGATATCGTCTGGAAACCGGACGTCGACCGACTGCAAGCCCAGGGACGCCCGAAGGCGTGGATCGACGCCGACGTCCGACGGTGGAAACAGCAACGGCAAGAGCGCCGACGCGAGCTCGTTGGGCAGGCGACCGACTAGGCGGTCAGCTTGGCGTGAATCTCAAGCGAGTCGTAGCAGTCGAAACAATACCCTTGGCGTCGGTCATCCGGGAGCAACACAATCCGCACGTGGCAGCGCCGACAACGCCCCTCCTTGTCGCCGCCATCCGAAAGCCGTCGTATATCCGGTCGAATCCTCCATGAAATCGTACCCGCCCCCGAGCCGCACGCGACCGCGGCACGGAGCCGCCGAACTCTATAAAAACGTTACCGCGAAAACCGAACATCGCGTCCCACTGTGAAGGTTAATCCGGGCTCGGCTCGTTCCCGGCGTTTATGCTCTCCGGATTCGTCACGTTCGAGGGAGTTGACGGATCCGGCAAGACGACCGTCAGTCGCCTCGTCGTCGAATCTCTCCGAAAAAACGGAAATTCGGTCTACATGACGAGCGAGCCGACGCACACTTGGCTCGGCGACGCGGTGCGCCGCACTTACGAGGACGACGTCGGTCCGATCACGGAATCGTTCCTGTTCCTCGCGGACCGAGCCGCGCACACCCCCGAGATTCGAGCGCACCTCGCCAAGCGCGAACTCGTTGTGTGCGATCGGTATGCCGACTCCACGTTCGCGTATCAGGGCGCGCGGCTCCAAGGGATCGTTCGCGATCCGCTCCGGTTCCTCCAACGAGCAGGCGAGGACTGGCTCCTCATGCCCGACGTGACGGTTCTCCTCAAGGTTCCTCCCGCGTTGGGATTGAAGCGCATTGCGGGACGTGCGAGTCACGCGCGATTCGAGAACCTCGCGTTCCTTCGCAAGGTCGCGACAAACTACGATCGACTCGCCCGCGCGACGCGTTTTGTCGTCATCGACGGATCCCGCGAGGCGAACGTCGTCGCCGCGGACGCGATTGCCGCGATCGACCGGCGACTCACGAAGCAGCGGAGACCGTGATCATCGGCTTTGACTCCGTCGAGGCCCCCACAAGGAACGCGCGCGCGAACAACTTCGCAGTTTCGATGTCTCCGCGTTCGAGCTCCAACAAGAACGCTTTGCCGAACAACACCTGGAGCGAAGCGTCCGACCTCGGGGTCACCATGGTCC
>DATEGJ010000127.1:0-2571 GCA_035280105.1 Thermoplasmata archaeon | reverse complement strand
CGTCTCCCCGACCGCCCGGATCGCGCGCGTGAGCTCCGCGTCGCCGCCTTCGAAACGGCGAATGAGGCGTTCGATTTGCTTGGCGAGGTTCGGATCGTTCTCGAGGAGAGCGTTCGCCCGCTGGTACAACTTCACGTAACGGTATTCGATGCGGTCTTCGGCGGCGTCCTCGGTCTCTGACGGAAGATTCGTGACGGCCCAGTACATGAGGACCATCTGCTTCCCGATGTCGTTGACGTAGTATTCCCGCTGAAGCGGGTATCCGGCCGCGCGAAGGAGGCGGCCCAACGAGTCGCCGAGAAGGGGATTGCGGGCCCGCCCTACATGAAGCGGTCCTGTCGGGTTCGCGCTCGTGTGCTCCAGGAGAATCCTCTCAGGGCGTGGCGGCGAGGTCCCGTACCCATCGCCCATCGATTGTGCCGAGGTGAGGACGAGTTGGGCGAGGTCGGCGGGCTCGACTCGGAAATTCACGTACGGTCCCGCTGCGCTCAGCGCGACGAATGGCTTCGGAACCGGGCCTCGGCTCACCCGGGCCGCCAGTTCTGCCGGCGAGACTTTCAGCTCCTTAGCCCACGGATGTACCGCCAATGCGAACAAACCGCGGTCTTCCGGAGCCTCGACCAGAACACTCGCAGATTTCACTTTCAGGACGGATTCGATCGAGTGGCGCGCGCGCTCCGCTTGTTCCTTCAACTCGGACCAGGGATCATGGCCCATCACGTCACCCGGTATCGCAGGATCGCCGCAATCCCGCCGAACGCGCGCAGGAGGAGCTGGCCTTCCTCCGAATCCTTCGAGATAAGCTCGACCTTCGAGCCCATCTCGTCCGCCATTTTCGTGAAGTCTTCAATCAGGTCGTGGTTCTCGATGACCGTCAACGGCCCGCCGTCCTTCGGACACGGCGGCAACTCGCCCGTGTCGTCGACGGTCTTTTCGCCTTCCCAATCCCCATTCCCGCATCGCAGCTTGAGGCGGACCTTCCGAAGTCCTTCGGAAATCAGGAGTGTGTCGACGGCACCGCTGCGGAGTGAATGGCGTACCTGCTCTTCCCCGTACGCCGCGAGGCCGCCATCCTCCTTGCGGATTTCCTCCATGAGCCGTTGAACGAGCGACTTCTCCCGCATCAGGTCGAGGCCGCTGAGGATCTCGCGGGACTTCTCGACGAGCTCTCGGAGTCCGTATTCGTCAGTATATCCGGTGTCGAGGAACGTCGGGAGGATCTTCTTCTTCAGCTCATGATGGACGTAGTCGCCATTCGCGAACTCTTCCTTCGAGTACCCGGGACCGCCGATGATGATCCCTTTGATCTCCGGTCGATTCAGGAAAGCCTCCGTGAGTAGATCCCCGATCTTCTTGTACCACTCATGGACCGCGATGTCGTGGCCGCGCTCGAAACGCCGGGCGCTCTGCCCGCCCATTCGATGCTTCGACGGCACCTGCGATTGAAGATTCTTGATCACTTCGATTCGCTTGCCGCGCAACACGCCAATCGTCGCCTCGCTCCAGTCGAGCACGACGAGGCCGTAGACGTCCTTCTCGGCGAGCATCTCATGCAACGGTTCCGTGTAGAATTTCGAATCGCAGCGGTAGAGAAACGAGGGAACGGGTTCCGGAGGCTCGAGGACGAACGTCACCATCTCCGTCTGGTCCGCGCCGATCTGCTTGTGGCCCGTGAAGATCACGAGGCCGTTGGGCGGCGGCATCTTGTAGGCCTTCAGCCGCTGCATGGCCGACTCGATCGCCTGCGTCACATGCTTGCGAGTGCTCGCGCTCTTGATGTTCGACGACTGCGACAATTCTGCCCGCAGGTAGTTCGTCACGTCGAAGATCGGCCGGTCCGGCGGGATATATACGCTGACGAGCTCCGTGCCGCGGCCCTGAGCTTCTTCGATCTGCTCGAGAGCCCTCCGGAACTTGTATTTGTCCATCCCAGACATTTCGACCATTTTCGTCACCACACAGTTATTTATCGTTCATTACCTTTTGCGTCGAGACTGCGTCTCCATGGAGAAAGTCGTCGTTTCGCTCGGCGGTTCGGTGCTGGTGCCCGGCGAGAACGACGCACATCATCTTCGCGCACTTTCGTTGTTGTTGGGAGACCTCTCGAAGCGCGCAAAATTGTTTGTCGTGACGGGCGGAGGCCGCATCGCTCGATATTACATCGAGACGGGACGCGCCGTCGGAATCGGTGAGCGAACGCTCGACGAGTTCGGGATCGCGGTGACCCGGCTCAACGGTCGACTGCTCGCCGCAACGCTCGCGGGCCGCGCGAATCGTGATCCGGTGACGAGCTACGCGGAAGCGGTGCGACTCGCTCGCCGATATCCGATCGTCATCATGGCGGGGACTCGACCCGGGCACACGACGGACCGCGTCAGTGCGTCGCTCGCCCGTTTCGTGCGCGCCACGCGGATCGTGAACGCGACCTCCGTGGACGGCGTCTACACGGCGGATCCAAAGAAAAATCGGGACGCGAAACTCATCGAACGGATGCAGTTCGCCGACCTGATCCGGATTGCGGGACGAGGTCATGTCGCCGCGGGACCGAGCATTGTCTTCGACCCGGTCGCG
>DATEGJ010000126.1:0-10304 GCA_035280105.1 Thermoplasmata archaeon | reverse complement strand
CCTGTGGCCGGCTGCGTGCGGATGGGATGCGCGCGCAGGAAGGGATGGAAACGGCGACCGCACAACGGAATCTCCGGAACCGATCCTTCTCCGCGCCATCAAGGGCCATGCGACGCAACGGATAGGAGAAGCGAACACATGGCAGGGCTGAAGAAACTCGTGGGCGTGACCTTGGCCGCCGTCTTAATCGCGGCCGTGGTGGTCTACGTGCTCCGCCCGAACGCGACGCAGAGCAAGACGAGCGTCGTGAGCGAGCCGGGGCCGACCAACGGTCCCTCGACGCCCGTGCCGAAGCCGGACACCGGAGACGAGTGGTCCCACAAGCGGACGCCGTCCGGTTCCGGAGGCACGCCCAACGAACAGCCGCCGTCGGACCAGAACTGCACAGACGACGACCATGGCCACGACCGAGACGGTGGATCGTGTGACGACCACGACCACGGCGAACAAGGCGACAACGGCTCGGACTGGAACAGCGACGACCACAGCGGACACGACTACGGGTCGGACAAGCACCATGGGTCTTCGGACGAGCACGACGACGACTGAATCCCCTTAGCCCCGTGAGGGGCGCGATGGCGCGGGGCCGCCACGGCTCCGCCCGATCTTTCCCAGCGGCAAGCAGAGGACCCGCCGTCGCGGGTTCATCGCCCGCGTTTGCGACGCCGCGCAGACCGCGGTTTGGTCTCCGTTTTCCAGATCGGTACGATCCGCTTGACCTCTTCGATCGCCCACGCGGACGCCGCGAACGCCTCGGCCCGATGGGATGCCGCACACGCGATCGCGACGGAATCCCCGCCAACCGCGATTCGCCCCACGCGATGAACGATCGACAGCGCGATGATGCCGAATTTTCCCTTCGCGCGCTCGGCGAGCTCCGTGAGACTCTTCAGGGCCATCGGGCGGTACGCCTCGTAGTCGAGGGCCTGGACGCCCGGATCGGCGCGAACGCTGCCCACGAACAGGACAATCGCTCCCACGTCGTCGCCTCGCACGCTGTCGACAACCGCCTCGACATCGATGCGACCTCGTTGAACGGCGATCATGAGGAGCCCCCGCTGACCGGCGGCATGAGCGCGACCTCGTCATTGTCGCGCAGGACCGTCTCCGGAGACGCGAAGGTGGCGTTGACGGCGAGCAGCATCCCGTCCCGGTGCCGTGCGAGATCCGGATACCGAGCGACGATCGCCTCGACGAGAGCGGCGAGGGTCGCACCGTCCTTCGCGGTCCAAGCGAGACGCGGCTCCCCGACGATCTCTCGGAATGTCGCAAAGAGGCGGACCCTCACGTGCACGAAGAATCCCATCGTCGACGGCGTATAAGGGATTGCGTCACTCCGGTGCCGCGCGGGCAAGGATCTCCGCCCGCTTCCGGCGGAGCTCGGCCGTGATCCGTTCGATGTACGCATCAAGGACCTCGACGAGCTTCGCCCGGGCGGCTTCGGATCGCGCCGGGCCGAGGTATCGGAAGACCTGGACCCGCCGGCCGCCTCGCTCCTCGTAATGCCAGAAATAGAGATACGCCCGACCGCGGATGTCCTTCGTCGTCACGCCACAACCGAGCTGCACGTCGCCCCGAATTTCATTAACCTTACTTAAGGTTGACCGGGTTCATCGCTGGCCGAAGAGGGCCCCCACCCCTCCGCTTCCACTGGAAACCCTTATGCGGCGGGGCCCGCGTGCGGACGATGGTGCACGTCCTCCTGGTGTCCCTCACCGCCGAGATCGAGGAGATCACGGCGCTGCTCGGATCCGCGGGACATCGAATTGTTGAGACGATCGTCCAGCGGCGGGACCGTCCCGACAGCCGCACCTTCGTCGGCCGGGGCAAGCTCGACGCAATCCGCGAACGCCTCGATGCGGTCGACGTCGACGCGGTCGTGTTCAACGGGGAACTTCGCCCGACGATGCATCACCTGCTCGAGCGAGAGCTTCGAACCGAGTGCTACGACCGGCTTCGGGTGCTGCTCGAGCTTTTCGCGCAACGCGCGTCGAGCCGAGAAGGAAAACTCCAAGTCGAACTCGCCCTGCTCCAGTACGAGATCCCTTTGCTCCGCGAATGGATCCATGAGGCCGATATCGGCGAACGCCCAGGATTCATGGCGGGCGGCGAGCAACGCGTCGACGCCTACTACGAGACGGTGAAGCGACGGCTCAAGAAGATCCGGGACGAACTCGAGACGATCCGCCGCGAACGAGAGGTGCGACGCTCGGTACGCAAGGACCGCGGATACCACCTCGTCGCCCTCGCCGGCTACGCGAACGCGGGGAAGTCCTCGTTGTTGAACGTCCTCACGGACGAGCACGTCCTCGTCGACGACCGGATGTTCTCGACGCTGGCAACGACGACCCGCAGCCTGAGCGGCGCGCGTAAACGCATCCTGTTGACGGACACAATCGGATTCGTCGACGGCGTCCCGTTCTGGATGGCGGAGGCGTTCAATGCGACGCTCGAAGAAATCTTGCAGGCAGACCTAATCCTCTTGCTCGTCGACGCGTCCGACTCGGACGATGAGATTCGACGGAAGATTCGACTTGCGGCGCGCACGTTGTTCCCGAAAGCGGCCGCGGATACAATCCTCCCGGTTCTCACGAAGACGGATCGTCTTCCTCCGAATGCGCTTGAAACGAAGGTCCGCGTCCTCGCGGAGTCGGAGTTTCACCGACCGCCCCTCGCCATCTCGGTCTCGACCGGAACCGGGCTCGAGCCGCTTCGCGAGGCGATCCTTGGCGCCTTCGCGTATCCAATGGAACTTCATCTCCTCCTGGTCTCAGACGAGGAAGCTGGCGCAAAACTCCACTGGCTCTACGAACACACCGAGGTCGTGTCCGTCGTCCACGCTCCGGAGCATGTCGAGGTCGTCGTGCGGTGCCGACCGCGGGAGCGAGGGACCGTCGAGCGCCTGGGACGAATCGCATTGAGCCGAACGCTCGAATGAGCTCACCCTCTGATACGGAACTCCCGCTTCTTTTCGAGAAACCGCCGCTCGTACGCCCGGGGGAGATGATCGTACGTGAGCTCTTCCAAGCGTTTCATGTTCTTGACGAACAGTTCCTTCGACGTCGTCGAGACGAGTCGATCGAACTCGCGCTCTTTTCGGATTGTGTCGATGAAGTAAAATCCTCCGGCGAGGAGCGCGAGGAATCCGAGGAACGCCTCCCACACGACGAATTGTCCGACCGCGTGGTGGATTGATTTCAACCAGTCCGGGCTCTGCGTCGGAAACAGATATTGTGTGAGGGAGAAAACCATCGCGAGGATCCCAAGGGCGAAGATGAGCGCACTCAGCTCATAGCGTAACTCGCGGAAGAGACCCATGGTGGGCCGCGGCTATGAGGGGGGCGTGCATAAGCTTTGCCGGGAGCGAAGGCTTTCATTCGCCGCGACGTTGCGGATTCCATGGCGTTCCGCACTCCGCTCTACGAGTCTCATCGCGAGACGGGTGCGCGGTTCATCGAGTTCGCCGGCTGGGAGATGCCTCTTCAATATTCGGGGATCGTCGACGAACATCTCACGGTCCGCGGCGCGGTCGGACTCTTCGACGTCAGCCACATGGGAAAAATATTCATCGAAGGGCTGGACGCCCATCGGTCTCTCGACTTCTTGAGCGCGAATGCAATCCCGACGACTCCCGGTCGGGCGCGGTACACGCATCTGCTGAGCGACGACGGCACGACCCTCGACGATGTCATCGTGACGTGCCTCGGTCCGACGCGCTACTTCATGGTGTGCAACGCCGGACCGCGGGAAGCGGTCCTCGAGTGGCTTCGCGCCCACGAAACGGGCCAAGTCGTCGTTCGCGACGGGACGACGGACTTTCTGTGTCTCGCGCTACAAGGACCTCGGGCCGCATCGCTGTTGCAACGCTTCACTTCGATCGATCTGCCGAAGATCAAATCGTTCGGCGGCGCGGTGATCGACTTCGTGCCGCCGGCGCCTTGGGGGGCCCGGCCGCGTGCGGTTCCACCGGAAATTGGGGGGTGGGGGTCCGTCGATGAGCGAGGGGCCTCCATGCGTGCCGCGACCGAGCCCTCCGTTTCCGGTGGACGAGCGGCATTCCTGATCACCCGGACCGGCTACACGGGCGAAGACGGATTCGAGCTGTTCCCGGACGCGTCGTCGGGTCCGTGGGCGTGGCGCGCCCTCTTGGACGCCGGCTCCGACGTCGGCATGAAGCCGATTGGCCTCGGTGCCCGCGACACCCTGCGACTCGAGAAAGGGTATCTCCTATCCGGACAAGACTTCGACGGCCACCAGACCCCGCTCGAGGTCAACTCCGAGTGGATCGTCAAATGGGACCGACCCTTCCTCGGCAGGGATGCGTTGCTCGCGCAGAAAGGGCGCGACGACTATCGTCGACTCGTCGGAGTGCGGATGGAAGATCGCGGAATTCCGCGACACGCGTGCAAGGTCCTTGCGGGTGGCCGCGACGTGGGAATCGTGACGAGCGGCACGCTGTCGCCAAGCCTCCGCGTTGGGATCGCGCTCGCCTCCGTGGAGAGGACGGTCTCATCCGTCGGGACCGCACTCGAAATCGACATCCGAGGAAAGCCGCACCCGGCTCGCGTCTCGAAGCTCCCATTCGTGTGACGGCCTTCGACGGGAGTAGATTTACCCGTCCCCGGTGCATAACGATAAGTCGCCCGGGCCGGTATGGTAACAAAGATGGTAACAGGTAGGCGGCCTGCTGGTAACATACGTGGTTCAAAAAGGACTATACCGAAAGCGGCCTTTCGCGCCGCCCCCCAGGGATGGTTCCACCGCGCGCCATCGTTACGCGCCTTGCCCCATTGGGAGAGGGTCGTTCCATGGAAGAAGTGAAGGTTGCTGATTCAAGGGCCCTCGAGGTCGTGGCCCATGAGCCGGATCCCAGACTGACCGAGAATGCGCTGCGCGTCCTCGAGAAGCGGTATCTGAAAAAAGACGACAAAGGGAAAGTCATCGAGACCCCGAGGGAACTGTTTGCTCGGGTCGCCTGGAACCTCGCTCAGGCCGAGCGCAATTATGGCGCGAATGAGGCCCAGGTCGAGGAGATGGCCCGGCGGTTCTTCCGGATCATCTCAAGCCTCGAGTTCTTGCCGAACAGCCCAACACTCATGAATGCGGGACTGGAGCTGCAGCAGTTATCCGCGTGTTTTGTCCTGCCGGTGGACGATAGCCTTGTGGGGATCTTTGAAAGCCTGAAGCATCAGGCCCTGATCCACCAAAGCGGGGGAGGCACCGGCTTCTCATTTTCACGTTTGCGGCCGAAAGGGGACTTCGTGAAGTCGACGATGGGTGTGGCCTCCGGTCCTGTCTCGTTCATGAAGATCTTTGACGCCGCTACTCAAACGGTCAAGCAGGGCGGTTGCATCTCTGTCGACAGCCTCCTGCGAACCTCCGAAGGACTCAAGCCGCTCGGCCGCCTCCTGAACAGTCCGCCTTTGGGAGAGAACTTCACTCGCGATCGGGTGTTCGACGGAACGGGATACTCGCACGCCCTCGTGGCCCAAGATAATGGCGCCGCGGAGATTTATTCGATTGAAACGGAGCTCGGACTCCGGATTGGGGCGACATACAACCACGCGTTGGCCATCGTCGACGACACCGGACAGATAGCCTGGCGGGAAGCACAGGACCTGAGAGAAGGCGATTGGCTCGTCATTGTGAAAGGAGGCCACCTAGGGCTCAACCGGTCTCTGCTACCTCTTGGGCCGCAACATCCGAACGCGACGCAGATTCGGGTTCCGTCCGTGATGAACCCAGAGCTCGCCGAGCTCATCGGGTTGTACATGGCAGATGGTTGCACGAGCTCCGGGGGACGCTTCATCATCACGGTCGGGACCGAGGACATCGAAGTCATGGAACGGATTCGAATTCTCATGGATAGGAACTTTGGACTTGTGCCGAATCAAATCACAGAGGGGGCAGGCGGCGGATACGTCGACATCCAATTCCAGTCACGCGATCTCGTGCGGTGGATGGAGAGACTCGGGTGGGTTAAAGGTTCCTCGCCAAACGCGTTCATCCCAACCGAGGTCTTGACGGGATCCGCAGACACGGCGCGCGCGTTCCTCCGGGGCTTGTTCGAAGGGGACGGTCATCTCCACTCCAGCAGCGGATACCCGAGCTTTTCAACAACGTCCGAACGGCTCGCCATCGAAGCTCAACAACTTCTGCTCTCCTTGGGCGTTGTCGCTCGACGTGGGATCATCCGGAACCGAGAGACCGCTTTCGGTCATCGGCCGGTTCACACCCTTTCCGTTGTGGATGAGGACAGCGTCCGCATCTTCTCTCGGGACATCGGATTTGTTTCGGATCGAAAGCAGGAACGATTGGAACTAGCTCCGAGACCGAAGGTCAACACTTCCGACGTGATTCCGAACCAGGCGCGGGTCCTGCGGTCGAGTTACTCCTTCGTTGGTCGCGGCAGCGGACCGGGACGTTCGCGTCGAGGGGCCAATCGGAGACTGTATCGGGCACTCATGCACTACATCAGCGAGGAGCATCCCCGCGCGCTGCCGAGAAAGCGCCTGGTTGCTTTGATGAAACGTTTCCCAGAGCTCGGGGCCAATGATCATCTTCGTCAGATGTCGGATGTATCGAGGGTCTACGCTCGCGTGACGGCCATTCGACCCGATCGTGCCGCGACCGCGGACCTCGAAGTCCCGGGACCTGCGAGTTTCGTTGCAAACGGAATCTTGGTGCATAATAAGAGGCGTGGCGCGAATATGGGGATCCTACGCGTCGACCACCCTGATATCTTGGACTTCATCGTGTGCAAAGACCGAACAACCGAAATCACGAACTTCAACATCTCCGTCGCAGTCACTGACAAATTCATGGAGGCCGTTCGGGCCGGGACATCGTACGACCTCGTGAATCCAAGGGATCAACGTGCTTTCAGCCAACTCGATGCTCGCGAGGTCCTCGACAAGATTGCATTCCAGGCCTGGAAAAATGGAGAGCCCGGGCTTTTCTTCATTGACGAGAATAATCGACGGCAGCCGACGCCGAACGTCGCGGACATGGAAGCCACGAACCCGTGCGGAGAGCAACCGCTCTTGCCCTACGAATCCTGCAACCTCGGATCGATTGACCTCGCCCGACACATGAAGCGTAATGCCGCGGGCCGCTGGGACGTCGACTGGAAGAAACTCGAAGGATCGATCCGCACGACCGTCCGCATGCTCGATGATGTCATCGACATGAACGCGTACCCGGTGAAACAAATCGAAGAGATGACCCACGCTACGCGCAAGATCGGCCTGGGCGTGATGGGCTTCGCCCGCATGCTGTTCATGCTCGAGGTCCCTTACGATTCCAAGGAAGGGGTCGAGTGGGGCCGCACGGTCATGCAATTTATCCAGGAAACCGGATATAATGAGAGCGAGAGGCTCGCGGAGGAGCGAGGCGTCTATCCCGCATGGGAAGGCAGCCGCCATCAGGAGAAGGGCCTTCGTCTCCGCAACTCGTACGTCACTACGGTCGCTCCGACCGGCACCCTCTCGATGATCGCGGACACGTCCGGCGGCTGCGAGCCGGAGTTCAGCCTGATCTGGTACAAACGCGTGATGGACGGCGAGGAGCTTCCGTATTTCCTCGACTACTTCGAAGAAGTCGCCAAGCGCGAAGGATTCTGGCGGGAGGACCTCGTGAAGAAGATCCTCGCCAACCACGGATCGCCGCGGGGCCTGAGGGACGTCCCGGAAAAGTGGCAGCGCGTCTTCGCGACCGCCCACGACGTGTCCCCGGAGTGGCACGTCCGCATGCAGGCCGCGTTCCAGGACTGGTGCGACGCCGCGGTCTCGAAGACGATCAACCTGCCGCAAGAGGCGACCGTGGAGGATGTGAAGAAGGCATACCTCCTCGCGTACGACCTGAAGTGCAAGGGCATCACGGTCTACCGGGACGGATCGCGGGAAGACCAGGTCCTCAACATCGGCGTCGCGGAGACCGAGAAGCCGAAGGAGGTCCGCGTCGAGGTTCCCGCGGAACCGGCCGCGCTCCGGCCGAGGGCTCGGCCCGACGTCATCACGGGCCGCACGCAGAAGATCCTGACCGGGTACGGCGCTCTGTATGTGACCGTCAACGAGGACGAGAAAGGCCTCTTCGAGGTCTTCGCGCAAATTGGGCGCGGTGGCGGATACACGGCCTCCTTCACGGAAGGCATCGCCCGCCTCGCATCCCTCTGCCTCCGATCCGGCGTCCCGGTCGACGAGATCATCGACCAGCTCGAGGGCATCCGAAGCCCACGCATTGCGGTCGACCATGGCGAACGCGTGTACTCGATCCCCGACGCGATCGCGAAGGCGATCAAGCGACACATCGGAATGCAGAAGACCGGCGTCCAGCCGCCCGTCGAGACGTTCGACGAGCTCGGCGGGGCCGTCGAGACCGACGTCGAGTTGGAGAAGGAGTCTCGCGACGCCGCCGAACTCCTCCGGAAAGGCCTGAACCCGGAATGCCCGGAGTGCGGGAAAGCCCTCGTCTTCGAAGAGGGCTGCGTGAAGTGTCACGCCTGCGGGTACTCGGAGTGCTGACCGAAGCTCGGCGAAAGAGACAAGGCTCCGCCAGACGCTCACGTCAGCGTGGCCCGCGTCTTGTTCACCGCCCCGATGGACGCGGAGCGCCGGTCCATCGTCGCGAGGAAAGCGGCCCGAGTGTTCGACCCGATCCTCCTCGAGGACTTGCCGGAGGCGAAGCGGGGCGACGCATGGGCGATCGCCGACGTGATCGTAAGCATGGGCTTCCCCCGCGAATTCCCCGCCGACCTCCGACAGCGAGCCCGAACCCTCCGGATGGTCCAGGCGCTCGTCGCCGGCGTGGACCATCTGCCATTCGAGCGATTTCCCTCGGAGGTCATCGTGTGCAGCAATGCGGGAGCGTATAGCGTCCCCGTCGCGGAGCATGCGATGGCCTTGTTGCTGGCGGCCGCGAAGGACATCCCGGCGCGGACCGATGAGATCCGGCGCGGCATCTTCGACCAAGGCGTCACGAACAAGCCCCTTGCCGCGTCGACGGCCCTCGTCCTCGGAGTCGGCGGGATCGGGTCCGAGATCGCGAAGCGTTGCAAGGCGTTCGACATGCGCGTCATCGGCGTCGCCCGATCGCGGTCCCCGCGAGAATTCGCGGACGAGATTGGAACGCTGGAGGACCTCCCTCGCTTCGTACCGCAAGCCGATGCGGTCTTCTTGGCACTCCCGTTGACCCGTGAGACCCACGGGCTTGTCGATCGGCGGTTCCTCGCAAGCATGAAGGCCGACGCGGTCCTCGTGAACATCGCCCGCGGCAAACTGATCGTCGAGGACGACCTGTTCGAGCACCTGGGGAGCCATCCGAAGTTCCGCGCGGCCCTCGACACCTGGTGGACCTACCCGGACGGCAAGGAAGGCCGGCCATTCCACCGACCGTTCCATGAGCTGCCGAACGTCGTCATGACGCCGCACATCGCCCCGATGGTCCCGGGCCAGCGCGCGCGGGCGATGGAGGCCGCACTGGACAACGTGCTGCGGTTCCTTCGAGGGGAGAGGCCGCACCACATCGTCGATCCGGCCGACTACGCGCGGCCCGCGCCGACCTGAGGGTCGCCGCGAATTCGCGTTGATCGCGTCAGCATGTATCACGCGGGAACTTAGGACACAAGCTTTAAGGACGGGCGATTGTACTCGCGGCACTCTCGGTTTCCGTCGGAAATTTGGAGGCGTGTTGCATGGCAAAGGCGAAGGAAACGCTGAATCCCTTTGAGATCGCCCGGGAACAGATCGACCGGGCCGGCAAGAAATTGAACTTGGACCCGGGCATGCTCGAGATCTTGAAGAACCCGCGCCGCGAACTCACGGTCCACTTCCCCGTAAAGATGGACGACGGGAACGTGAAGGTCTTCACCGGCTACCGAGTCCAGTACAACGACGCGGTCGGCCCGTTCAAGGGCGGCATCCGCTACCATTGGAACGTCTCCATCGACGAGGTGCGCGCCCTGTCGTGTTGGATGACGTGGAAGTGCGCCATCATGGGCATCCCGTACGGCGGGGCGAAGGGCGGCGTCATTTGCAATCCGAAGGAAATGTCGAAGGACGAGTTGGAGCGCATGACCCGCCGCTACGCGTCCGAGATCTCGATCATCATCGGTCCGGAGAAGGACATCCCTGCCCCGGACGTCTACACGGACGGCCAGACGATGGCCTGGATCATGGACACGTACTCCATGCACGCCGGGCACACGGTGCCCGCCGTCGTCACCGGCAAGCCGCTCTCGATCGGCGGGAGCGAGGGCCGCAATGAAGCGACGGCGCGCGGCGCCGTCTACACGATCATCGAGGCCG
>DATEGJ010000125.1:0-2034 GCA_035280105.1 Thermoplasmata archaeon | reverse complement strand
CTACAAGGCGCTCGGCCAGGCGAACACCTGGGCCCTCGGACGACTCATGGCGAAACAAGATCTCGACCGCGTGCGCCACGTGATCGCATCGGTCAACGGCCCTCCCGAACCGATCCTGGCCCAGATCCCCTCCCTGCAAGCGGGAGAATTCATCCTGCTCTCTCCGGATCATCTCCAGACGGCGCAGCGCGTGACGGTCCGTGGCCTCGCGACCCGCCACGAGGTCGTCCCGGAAGAGCGATTTCGGGACATTCAAAGGGGGACGTTCGTTCCCGACACGGATCTGATGACGCACGACCGCGCCGCACGTCGGCGGCGGGAAGCGGAAGCGGCGGCACGCGACGCGAAGGCGACGTCCAACGCGGCCGTCGAGGAAGGAATCGGGATGCGGGTCCTGAGGGTCTTCGAGGACGCCCCCGGACTCTACCTCCCAGCGGACATTGGGTCGCGGGTCGTGATTGACGGCCGCTTCCTCGAGATTCTGCTTCGCAAGATGGTGGAGCATCGCCTCCTTCGAACCGAGCACCTGGACGGCCGCGAAGTCTACTGGGATCCGACGAGCGGGTTCGACCCGCGACGGGGTGCGTTCGGGACCTCCCTCGGCGTCTTCCCGTTGCGGTTCCCCCTGGTGCGAGCGACCCGGCGAGCCCGGGACCACCTTCGACGACGGATGCTCGTCATCCCGAGGGAGCGCGTCGTCCGGAAGGAATTCTACTATCTGCCGTTGTGGCGGGTGGAAGCGGAGGTCCCGCTCGGTCGCGGCGATGGTCGTGCGGCGCGACAATTCTATGTGAACGCGGTGACGGGAGACTTGGCTTACCCGGTATACGGCCGGGTGACGTTCGAAGAGATCCCTCGGAGGGACGCGTTGCGACTCGAGTCGCTGGCGCCGAAGAGCCTTCTCGGCCATGTTCCATCAGCCCGGGTGGCCGAACCCGTCCCCCTGGCGAGGGTCGGGCCGTCCCAAGCGCAAGAGATTGTACGAACGACGTTGGGCGTGAAGGCCGATGCGTCAGAACCGGAGTTCGCCCTCCTCCCGATCTGGCGGTTCGGTGTGGTGTCGAGGCAAGGCCAGACGCGATCGCTCTGGGTCGACGGAGCGTTCGGCTCCGTGTTCCGCGAGGCGCCCTGATCGCTCCGCGTTACATCCATCCGAGGGCGCCGAGCTTCTCCGGGAGATACGTATCGGTCACGTAGTCGAGGCCGTACTTCGCGAGCGCCTGTTGCTCCGCCTTCTTGTTTATCTGAAGCATCGTCTGAATCTCGGTCCGCCAGAATTCGTCGTTGAACCGCGGATCGGTCATCTCCGCGTTGAGCGCACCGATGTCTCGAGGTGTCAGGGCATCGGTCGGCAGTTCATAATTCAAGATATCACTTGCCGTGATGCCGACGAACTCCGCGGTCGGTGTTGCGAGATACTCGGATATGTGGGCCGTCTTGATCGCACCGTACGCGACGGATGCATGAATTCGGAAGCTCCAAGGGTCTCCGTCGGTGAAGGTCGCGACTTTTATTTTCAATTCTTCATTTAATCTTTTCAACAATCGACGTGTACTTCGACTCGGTTGGCCTTTCAGGTGGACGAGTATGCACTTCGCGTCGTCGTCGAAGCCGTTCTCCACGAGGCGGTCAAACATGCCGCCGGTCTCGATCGCGAGGACGAACTTCGCATCCGCGTCAATGAACTTGACTTTCTCTTTCTCGACGTTGTAGGGGATCGTGTAGCCGGCGTCCCCGACGTCGTCGCGGCAGTTGATCCGCTTGCGTTCCCCGTTTCGCGTGACTTCCTCGAGGGTCACGTTCCCGATCACGCTCGCACCGCTTTCCTCGGGCCGGAGCTTGAAGTCCTCACGCAGGAGTTGAGTGATCACCTCGAGGTCCTCGGCGAGAAGGTTCGACTCCTCCTGAGCATGGAACTTCGCGATGTCCCAACCTTCGGAGATGTAGTACATCTCCCGCAAGGTCGAGGACTTGCTGTCGCGGATCATGTCGCGGATGAACTCGAGGACATGCGTTGTGCGCAGGAGCATGAGT
>DATEGJ010000124.1:0-5093 GCA_035280105.1 Thermoplasmata archaeon | reverse complement strand
GTCGTCGAGCTCAGTGCCGGTGTCGACCGGATCAAGAAAGGCGATCGGGTGTTTGTCTCCCACCACGTCCCTTGCGGGACCTGTCGTTACTGCCTCGCGGGACACGAGACCGTCTGCGAGACGCTTCGCACCACGAATTTCGATCCCGGCGGATTCGCCGAGTTCGTCCGCGTCCCCGCGATCAACGTGAAATATGGGGTCTTCGCGTTGCCGGCGGAAATCTCCGACGAAGAGGGCGTCTTCGTGGAACCGCTCGCGTGTGTCGTCCGAGGTCAGCGGCTCGCGGGCATTCGACGCGGAGCGACAGTCTTGGTGGTCGGCAGCGGAGTCGCCGGTCTGTTACACATTCAGCTCGCGAAATCCCTGGGGGTCGCGAACGTGATCGCGACCGACATCACGGAATATCGCAAAGGCGCGGCGGCGAAGGCCGGAGCCGACGTCGTGATTGACGGAGGCGACGATGTCCCCGCCAAGGTCCGCGAGGCAAACGGCGGTCGTCTCGCCGATTACGTCGTCACGTGCACGGGTGCCCCATCCGCAATCGCGCAAGGACTCGCGTCGGTCGATCGGGGCGGGACGGTCCTCTTCTTCGCGCCCACGGAACCGGCGGCAAAGATCGAGATCCCCTTCAACGCGCTTTGGCGAGAAGAAGTGACTCTCACCTCGTCGTACGGCGGGAGTCCTCGGGACATCCAAGAGGCGATCCGACTTATCGCCACGCGGCGAGTTCCCGTCGCGGAACTCATCTCGCACGTGCTGCCCCTCGCCGACGCCGCGAAGGGATTCCGGCTCGTCGCCGCGGCAAAGGACTCTCTCAAGGTCGTCCTGCGACCCTGAGCGGAGAGACGCGGTCGCTCGGGTGCACTAGGGTCATTAGGCGGAAGCGGTTGTCCGGAGCTGAGAGGCGCAAGACGCCAGGTTTGAGCGGTGAGTCTTTCGCATGGTGGTCTCGAGTGCGACGATCGACAGTTTGCTGAAGGAGAAGGAACAGTATCCTCCGTCGGCCGCCTTCCAGAAGAACGCCCAGGTCCGAGACGACTCGCTGTACGAGGAAGCCGCGAAAGACCCGCAGGCGTTCTGGGCGCGGATGGCCAGCACGCTCGACTGGATAGCGCCGTGGTCGAAGGTCCTCGAATGGAATCCGCCGTTCGCGAAGTGGTTCGTCGGCGGAAAGCTCAACGTCTCGGCGAACTGCCTCGACCGTCATGCTGCCGGGCCCCGGCGGAACAAAGCGGCGATTGTCTGGGAAGGCGAGCCCGGGGACCGACGGGTCCTGACGTACCATGATCTCTGGCGGGAGGTGAGTCGCTTCGCGAACGTCCTGAAGGGCCTGGGGGTCCGACGGGGCGATCGCGTGACGATCTACATGCCGATGATCCCGGAGCTCCCGGTGGCCATGCTGGCGTGCGCTCGGATCGGGGCGGTGCACAGCGTGATCTTTGGCGGGTTCAGCGCGCGCGCCATTCGGGACCGGATGGAGGACGCGGAGTCCCGCATTGTCGTCACGGCGGACGCAGGCAATCGCCGCGGAAACGTCCTGCCCCTGAAGAAGATCGTGGACGAAGCCGTGGCGGGACTCGATCTCGTCGAGCACGTCGTCGTGTACAAGCGGGCTGGCGTCGAGGTGACCATGCGGGAGGGCCGCGACCACTGGTGGCATGTGCTCATGGCGGAGGCGGACCCGGAATGCGAACCCGAGGCGATGGACGCGACGGATCCGCTATTCATCCTCTACACCTCGGGCACAACGGGCAAGCCGAAAGGCATCCAGCATTCAACGGGCGGCTACCTGGTCGGCGTCGCATCGACGATGCGGTACGTCTTCGATCTCCGGGAGGACGACCTATACTGGTGTACCGCAGACTGCGGATGGGTCACCGGGCACTCCTACATCGTGTACGGTCCGCTCGCCAACGGCGCGACCGTCTTCATGTATGAAGGCGCCCCGGACTGGCCGGAACCCGATCGTTTCTGGCGGATGGTCGAGGAGTACGACATCACGATTCTCTACACGGCCCCAACTGCGATCCGCGCGTTCATGCGGTGGGGCGACGAATTCCCGAAGCGACACGACCTGTCGAGTCTGCGCCTCCTCGGCACGGTCGGCGAGCCGATCAACCCAGAGGCATGGCGCTGGTATCGCAAGACGATCGGCGGGGATCGCTGCCCGATCGTCGACACGTGGTGGCAAACGGAGACCGGGATGATCCTGATCACACCGCTTCCCGGGCTGACGACGTTGAAGCCCGGATCCGCGACCCACGCGTTCCCTGGAGTGGCCGCCGAAGTCGTCGACGAGAAAGGCGTCCCCGTCGCAGCGAATAAGGGCGGATACCTGGTGATCTCGAAGCCGTGGCCGGCGATGCTCATGACGCTGTACAACGACCCGGAGCGCTACAAGCAGGTGTACTGGTCCCAGGTTCCCGGGAAGTATTTCACGGGAGACGGAGCTCGGATCGACGAACACGGATACTTCTGGCTCATGGGCCGCATCGACGACGTGATCAACGTCGCCGGCCACCGCATCGGGACGATGGAGGTCGAGTCCGCGTTGGTGAGCCACGCCAACGTTGCGGAGGCCGCCGTTGTCGGGAAGCCTCATCCGCTGAAGGGCCAAGCCCTCGTCGCGTACGTCGTCCTGAAGGGCGGCGCGTCTCGGTCCGAGCCACTCGCTCGGGAACTCCGCGAGCACGTCCGCAACGAGATTGGCGCGATCGCGGTGCCCGACGACCTCTATTTTACCGAGAAACTTCCGAAAACGCGGAGCGGAAAGATCATGCGCCGGGTCATCCGCTCGCTCGTTTCCGGTCAGGAGATCGGCGACACGACGACGTTGGAGGACCCGGGAGCCGTTGACGAAGTCCGCAAGTGGCTTGCCGAAGTCGAGCGGGGGCACGCCTGAAGCCCCGCGGCCTCCTGGAGCATCCCTTTGGCGCCGGATGGTGCCGGAGGGCTCGCTCGCGAGACTCGAGCAAGTACGCCCTGAAACGGCGTTGATGCCCAGGATTGGGGAGCCCAAGCGAGCATGCGAACATTTGCATCGGAAGGTATTTGTCGAAAGGGTACTCGTTCGGGCCCATGGCCGGTTTCCGACCGATCTCGGCCGGCGGTCGCACCTTGCTGGTAGGAGGCGCGGCGGTGCTGTTAGTGAGCCTGTTCGTCCTCCCTTGGTTCCAGGTATCCGGGACCCGACCCGACCTCCCACCCGGGACCTACGACGGTTTGGGTAGCACGGGGCTGATGAACACGCTCCTCAACGGACCTTGGGGATGGATTGCCTTCATCTGGCTCGTGTTCCTGGTGTTTTTCGCGATGGGCATCGCGGCCATCGGGCGCAAGACACGTCACGTTGGAACCGTGTCGATTGTGATCCTGCTCCTGTACGCGCTCGTCCTCGTCGTAATACCGACCTACCTGAGCCCGCAAGGTTCGGCTGACACCGTATCGGTCAGCTTCGCGAACGGATTCGTGGCCGCGGTCCTCGGCGCGGCCCTGATCGAGGGGGGCGCCCGCTGGCCTCGCACCGTGCGCGGGCGCTACGAACGCCCGACGACCGCCGAGTGGGACGACATTAGCGTGTAGTCAGGCTGGGAATCCTGACGGACGCTCGCGTCCAGAGGGAGCCTGACGGTTCGATATCGTCAGGGTGTGATCTCCTAGGGGTCCACCCAGTGCGCTCGGCGCGCGGCGAACAACCCCATGAGCGCCGCGAAGCCCAGGAGGTAGCCCCATCCAAGGAAAACCTGCCACTCCGGGATTGTGATGAGGCCGAAGTAGTACTTCGCGAGCTGCGCCGCGTGGGTGGTCGGGATCAGCATCGTGAGTGCTTGAGCGATCGGATACGCCTGCAGGCGATCGAGCGGGTAGTACACCGGGGGCAGGAAGCCGAGCGCGATGCTGAGGATTTGCGGGATCGTGTTCGCGCGCCGCGCGTTCTTCGTGGTCGCCCCGATCGCAAAGCCGACGAAAACGAGTCCGATCCAGAGGAGGACGGAGGTCGCGAGCAGCAGAACGACGCCGACCGCGGTCGAGGGCCCCGAAAGCACGAGGAACGCAACGGCCAGCAGGACCGATGGGGCGGCGACGACGAGACCGCTCACGGAGAGACCCAGCGCGTAGGAGGCGGGCGACACCTTCGAGGCCACGAACATGTCCTGGAACCGGAACCATTGTTTGTTAAAGTACACGCTCTGGGACGCGAAGAGGCCCGTGAACGAGAAGGTCAAGATGATGGCGCCGACGACGGATTGCACGGCGGACGCCTTGTCCGCGAAGGCGAAGATGAAGATCACCGGGAGGAAGGCGAACATGCTGATGACGACGAGGAGGGCCGGATCCCGCAGCAGCGGTAACGCGTCAAATAGGCCAATGTACATCGCTTCACGTATCTTCGCTTTCAATCGATCCCCCCACGAGTTTGATGAACGCGTCCTCTAAGGATGCCGGCTTGAACGTGACTTTGCGCTTCTCGCGGAGAGCCCGTTCGACGATCGCGAGGATTTCCTCATCGGACTTCGGTTCGAGGACCTCGGGGCTCGCCGAGCCGTTCCCCGCCGCGGGTTCCATGATTACCCGCATGCCCACGCCGGTGTCGCCTTTCGCCTCATCGACGGTCCCGAGGAACGCGGTGCGTCCCTTGTCGACGATTAGCAGATGGTCCGCCAGTATTTCGGCTTCGTCGAGGTAGTGCGTCGTCAGAAGGATCGTGGCGCCTTTCTTCGTCATGTCGCGCAGCATGGACCAGACGGACCGCCGTCCGAGGGGATCGAGGCCGATTGTGGGCTCGTCCAAGAACAGCACCTCCGGGTCGGCCACGAGGGCCATCGCGATGATGAGGCGTTGGCGGAGTCCCCCGGACAAGTCCGACGCGAGTTTGTCGCGGTGTTCCCAGAGGCCGAGATCTTCCATGACTTTCTGCGTTCGTTGCCGCGCCTCCGAGCGGGGTTGCCCGCGGATGAGACAGAAGTAAAGGATGTGATCGAACGGGGAAAGGAGCATCTGCGGCCGCGCTTCCTGCGGGACGACCGCGATGCGCGGTCGAATCGCTTTCGGGTCCGCGAGCACGTCATGTCCGAGGACGTAGGCACGACCCA
>DATEGJ010000123.1:0-4039 GCA_035280105.1 Thermoplasmata archaeon | reverse complement strand
CGTGAAAGTCTCGCTCGCACAACTCGAGTCCACCGTCGGAGACAAGTCGAAGAATTTGAAGAAACTCGAAAAGGCGGTGGCCGCCGCGCAGGCCGAGTTCCTCCTGGTCGGCGAGCTCTTCCTGTCCGGATACATGGCGCGCGACGCCTTCGCCGGCCTCGCTGAGCCGATCGATGGACCGTCCGTCAAGGCGGTGCAGCGACTCGCGGCAGAGCACGGCACGCACATCGTCTTCGGCATGCCGGAGCGGGAGGAGTCAACAAAGCGTCTGTTCAACAGCTCCATCCTCGTGGCCCCGGACGGCAAGGTCGCATCGTATCGAAAAGTGTACCCCGCGAACTTCGGGCCGTTCGAGGAAGGCCTCTACTTCGGCCGCGGGGACGGCCTCACCCTTGTCGACACGAAGCTCGGTCGGATCGGCCTCCTGATCTGCTACGACACCTTCTTCCCGGAGCTCGCGAAGGCGTACGTCCTCCAAGGCGCCGACGCCCTCGCGATCATCAGCGCGTCGCCCTCGACGTCGAAGCCGTTCTTCGACCGCATTCTCCCCGCACGTGCGATCGAGAACGGCGTCTACGTGTTCTATGCCAACATTGTCGGGACCCAGCTGAATGTCGTTTTCAAGGGCGGCACGCAAGCGATTGGGCCGCGCGGCGAGGATCTCGGGAAGGCGGAAGATCTTGTCGAGTCGATCGTCTCGGCGGATATCGACATCCGAGACGTGAAGACGGCGCGGACGTTCCGGCCCACCTTGCGCGACACGCGAAAAGAGATGTGGGAGCCCGTTGCACCGGACCTCCCGGTTCGGAAGGCGTAGGGTCGGCATCTTGGACAATGTGATGAAGCCGACGGATTACTCTCCGCGCGCGAGACGGACTACCGCTTTGATGAATCGCCGGACACCGCCAATTCGCGGAGCGAGGTGGGCAAAGCAGCGCGCACCGCGATGCCCTCCTTCGCGCACCAGGCCGCGAGACTCGGGAGGACTCGAGGCTCGACGATCAGGCGGTAGACGCAGACCGCGCCGAGCACCGGAGGAAAGAGGCGCACGGCCCAGATCCCGAGGAGGAAGATCCCGGCCTCGTAGGAATACCCGGACGTGTGCAGCAGGGTGACGAAACTCGCCAGGAGCGCGGCCGCCCCGAGGGGACCCAGGATGCGCTCGAAGAGTTCCGCGGCACGGACGACCTCCGCCCGCTTCGGCACAACGACCCGGATCTCCAGGGCGTCGAGGAGCCACGCACCCGGGATGAGGGAGGTCACGAGGCCCGCCAGGAAGAGGAGGAGCGGGAACGCGAGCAAGCCGAATCGCAGGTCGCGCACCTCCGTCGGGCCGAGCAGGTACAGGAGCTCCGACATCACGAGCAAGTCGATCGCGAAGGGGCCAATCGCGAGGAGCGCGGTGTCGCGAAATCGGATCGGCCGAGGGACCGGCACGCGGACGTACGTTCCGTCCTTGCCAATGAGCGCCTTGTGGGCTCGGTAGGTTGCGTGGGTCAGCCCGCGCACGTAGGCGGGGACGAGCCAGAGGACGACCGGCACAAGAGCGACCGTGACGAAGTATACGGGCACATCGCGCGTCGCGATCCGTCGGCCCAGGACGGGGAACAGGACGACGAGCAAGGCGATCGCCACCGCGAGGACGACCGTGAAGCCGAGGACATGCGAACGGACCTCCGGGCGGACCATCGGACGCGCACGCGGTCGGGTGGGATATGCCACTTTCGCCCGTACTCGCGCAATCGGGAGAGGTGGCTAACATGTTAACCAGGCGACCTCGGACTCCGCAGCGGTTCATCGTCGCGGAGGTTTCGCGAGCTGGGCCTCGATCGTCCGGGTGAGGGTCTCCGCCATGCGCCGGTATCCGTCGACATCGGGATGGAGGCCGTCCGGGGATCCTCGGAGACGGACCGGTGACTTCGGATCCGCGACGGCCGCGTGGGTATCGGCGAACGGGATGTCGAGCACCTTCGAGAACGATTCGATCCACGTGTTCAAGGTGAAGATCGCGGACGAGGCGCGGGGCGTCGCGCGGTCGTACGGCAGGACGCTCGCCGCGACCGGGACAATCCCCGCGTCGAGGGCGTCAGCGTAGATGACCCCGAGTTCGCGTTCGACCGGCTCCGCCTCTGCTCCGCCGAAGACGTCGTTGACCCCGGCGAGCACAATGACATATGCGGGTTTCACGGGAACCACGTCCCGATCGAACCGGGCGCGGACTGCCGCTGCCGTCTCCCCGTTGATCCCGCGGTTCAGGACGGTCCACTCGGGATGGGCCCGCATCATCCAATGCGCGTACTGACTCTCCGGATTGCCGTCGCCGTTCGGCGGTGCCTCGAGGGGCGAACGGAACGCCGGGGTTCCCGCCGTCGTCGAATCGCCTAGCCCGACGATCGTCAGGGCGCGGGGAGCCACGCCGGGGGAATGCGGCGGGTGGTTAACATGTTAACCCGCGCGATTCCTGCATCGATTGCACTCGGCCGGTCAGTCGATCGATGTGAAGAGCCGGTGGCGTTTCGCGAGCGCGAGGCGCGCCACCCGGAGCATCCCATCCAGGTCCGGACGAAAGTGGTGCTCGGCCGTCTCCCGCTCTATCGCGATGGCGAACTCGGGGCCCAGGACATCCTCTTCGAGCCGTCGCGGGTCGAGAGGGATGAACATTTCACGCACGCGGATCTCTCGTTGCCCGCTCAGGTCGATCGCCTCGGAGTCTCCCGATATGGAATCGCCCTTCGCATCGACACGCGTCGCAAGCACGTGTCCCCATCGGCCCCGGATCAGGTAGCGGCGATCGCCGACGATCATGCGGTACCCGCCAAGCCTGCGGCCTCCCGGTCCGTGGAAACGGAAGAATGGTGGCAAGTCGTCGGCGTGCGCGCGCAGAATCTCGCCGAGGCGCTCGACCGCATCGATGACGTCGTTCGGGTCCCAGGTGTCTCGCTCTTCCGGCGGACGATTGCCGCCCATCCCGTTGTAGGCGTCGTCGAACCATCCCAGCGACACCGCCGGCGGTAGCCATTCGCGGACTCGATGCGCAATTCCCGGGCCGTCGGGCTTCACTCGAAACAGTTCCTCGAGGACGAAGAGCCGCTGCGAATATTGCGGTTCCTTCTCGGGGACGATTGGAGCCGACGTCGTGTCGCGAACGAGCCGAATCCGGAAGTCCACGCCCATCGGTCCTCCTCGCCCCGTCCCACAGGCCCCTCGAACGAATTGTTGAGCGGGGGTGGAACGTCTAGGTAGGAAACGATGCCGTTGGCTAAGAGACTACGCCACCTCTCTCCGAGTGCGTCGGAAGGCCTCGAGGGCTTCGTGGCTGATTGCGATCTGCGCCAACACCACCCGCACACCGATTCGCACGAGCTTCTCCCGCAGCTCCTCGGCATCGTGCGGCGGCAACGCGAGCACGCTCTGTCCAATCCAGACGACGCCGGGGCGGTCGATAAATCCCTTGGCCCGCCTCCCGTGAGAGGACTCTGCAGCAAACCGCCCGCGTCCGAACACGATCTGACAGACACGCGCCGCGGTCGAGCGGGCTTCACCTACGACGTCGTACGAGACGAGGATTCGCTCGGGTGCGTCGTAGCCTTCGATGGTCATGAGACTCTCTATGGATGTGGCTATATAATAGCTTTTCCTGGAGAGGAGCGAAAGTACCAGGGCGAGATGGTTGACATGTTAATCGGCGGGGCCGCGAACCTTTTATGGTCTTCGTCGGTCATCCGGAGCGGCGGCCATGGCCGAGCCGACCAACTTCACGATGGAAGAAGTCCTGCCGTATTTCACGGCGCGAGGCTGGCTGCGGAACGGGAACCGGTGATCGAATAGTCCGACCCGTCAAGCCGAGCCGCAAACGCGACGGCCGCCTCGGCCCGCCGGAACGGTATCCGAAGGACCCGGAGAAGTATGGGGATCCGGCGAACTGGAAGTATCCGGTTCACACGCCGTTTCACGCACGCGCCGCTCGACGCTACTTCAACGAACCCCGCAATCGCGCGAAGTACACGCCGGAAGAGCAGGCGTACATCGACAAGAAGAT
>DATEGJ010000122.1:0-7035 GCA_035280105.1 Thermoplasmata archaeon | reverse complement strand
TGGAGCGACCTGCCGTTCGGAGCGGGAATCTCCGACCTTCCGGCGACACCGCCCGGTGCGTGGTCGAACATGACCGTCGATTTGCAGTCGTACCTGGGCGACCGCGTGCGCCTCCGACTGAACTTCACGTCCGATGCCACGGGGAACGGACCGGGGTTCTTCATCCGAGATTTCGCCGTCCACGCCCCCGCGTACTACACCGGCGAGGTCGTCCAGGCGGACACGCATTACCTTGTCGGCACGCTCAGCTTCTCCGACCCCGCGTTCGCCTCGGGAGGCATGCAGCTGGTCCGCACGCCAGGCGGCGAAATCCTCTGGTACTCGTCAAGCTGGAACTCGACGTCCTTGAGCAACGACACCATCCGCTTCAGCTCGTTCGATGTGACGGAGAACCCGCAGGTCCTCTTCGGGGTCATGCTCGTGGCCACGTACGTGATTTCGAGGCTTCAGGAATCCTCATTCGATTCCTTCCGGGAGGCGCATGCGGTCATCTATCGTCCCGGGATCCACCGGGCGAAATGGCTTCACCGCAGCGGCAAGATCGCGATTGGCATCCTGATTCTCTTCTACTTCGTTCCGACCGCCCTGTGGGTGACCGGTCTCCGGGTCTTCGTCTCTGGCCTTGCGTACTGGTTCCTTGCATTGTCCTTTTCCATCGTCCTCGGCGTCGGGACCCGCGCGTACTATCGGCGGAGGCTCGGCCAGTCTCCGCCGGTGGACGAGTCTTCGGTCACTCCTATCGAATCGCCGCTTGAGTCGGCGCCGCCTCCGGTCGAGACGCAACTGGCGGTCGCGAGTTGCGCCCATTGCTTCCGTCAGGTCCACGAGGGCGACAAGGTCTACGATTGCTCCTGTGGCGCGGTGTACCATCTGAGTTGCACCACGGGCTTGGTCCGATGCGCCATCTGCCGCAAGCCGATCGCCGTCGATGCCATCCACGAGAAGAAACAGGTCTCGATCCGGTGCGAGGCGTGCGGAGAGCTGGCGACGGTCCGCGAAGGCGCGGATCCGCGCGCAATCACGTGTCCAAACTGCGGCGGTCGCCTGCGTCATGTCGAGGAAGGGAAACGCTACTTGATCGTCGCGAGCCATCCCGCGATCGCCTTCGCATGGATGCGCGATTTGGCGAAGGGAGGCAAGCCATCCCTCTGTCTGACTCCCGCTTCGCCGGAGCGGCTGCGGCTTGAATTCGGCGTCACGAATGTGCAGCTGGTACAGGTCGCGTCCCGTGCTTCCGGCGCGACCGACCCGCGAAAACTCGATCCGGCTGGATTGAAGTTCATCTTGCCGATGACGCGCGAAGGGAAGGGAGGCGTCGTCCTGTACGACGCGGTCGACCAGATGATTGCCGAGTCGTCGATCGGCGACATGATTCGCTTTTTGCGCAAGGCCAACGACATGGCGTTCGTCAACGCGGTCACCGTCATCGCGCGCGTGTCCCCCGGTCGACTCCCTGAGACGGACCTTCGGAAGCTCCGCGCCGAGTTCGACGAGTACCTCGACCTCTCAACATCGCTCTGACGACTAGTCTCCAGGCGGGCCGCCCCACCGCGGTCCGAGGGGATGCTCGACTCCGAGGTGGTCGAGGATCCGCGCGACGACGAAGTCCACGAGGTCATCGATTCGCTTCGGCTTCCCGTAGAATCCGGGCGACGCGGGAAGGATGATGACCCCGAGGCGCGAAAGCTTCAGCATGTTCTCTAAGATGACCGCACTCAGCGGGGTCTCGCGCGGGACGAGGATCATCTTCCGGTTCTCTTTCAACGCGACCGCGGCGGCCCGCGTGACGAGGTTGTCGGCGATTCCAGACGCGATCTTCGCGAGCGTCGTCCCGCTGCACGGGACGATGACCAACGATTCGAATCGGTAGGAACCCGAGGCGGGACCCGCCGCGAGCTCGTCGCCCCGGAAGATGGAGGCCGCGCCTGCGGCGAATTCCTTCGGCGAAAGGCCCGTTTCCACCTCGATGACCGCGGATGCGTCTTTCGTGAGGATTACCTCCGACCGGTCGCCCAACGTCTCGATCAGTCGGCGGGCGTATTCGACCCCGGACGCGCCGGTCACGCCAACGAGGATTCGCCTGCGAGAAACCACGGACCCGGGACGCCTCCTGTCCAAATGAAGGTTCTGCGCCCCGCTATCGATGAAAATCTTGTCGTCGTCGGCGGTCCCAGAAAGTCGTATATGCCCGCGATTGAATCCGTGACGATTGTGGCCGCGGTCGTTCGGAAGGCACGTCTTGACGACCTCGACCTACTGGTTCGCCATCGGCGCGGAATGTGGGAGGCGATCGCGGAGATTTCGGAGCGAGACTTGCACGCTGCGGACTCGGTGTATCGTCGATGGGCTCGGACCCGCATGCGATCGGGCCGCCTCGTCGGATTCATCGTCGAGGAGTCGGGCGAGCCGGTCGCGAGCGGATGCATCTGGCTGATGTCGGTCCAGCCGCGGCCGAACTGGAAGGGGACGACCGTCGCGTATCTGCTGTCGATGTTTACCGAACCCGGCCATCGGGGAAAGGGACATGCGCGACGGATCGTTCGAGCCGCCATCCAGTGGTCGAAGTCGCGCGGATTTTCTGTCATGCTCCTGCATTCTTCGCCATACGGAAGACCGATTTACGAGGCCGAAGGGTTCGCCCCAACGACCGAGATGCGCCTCTCCCTGAAACGGCGAGCTTCGACTCGGCGGCCGCGTCGACGAAGGCGGACTCCCGCGCGATGACCTTCGCCTCTACGAATCGCACGAGGAAAGCCAGAAGCCTTCATATACGACCTTGATTTATGAAGCAAGACCTCGACGAGTGTCCACGATGACGACCGCCTACGACGTCCCTCCGGGATTGCTGATCGAGCGGCTCAAGGTCCGCCTGGAACAGGAAGGCAAGATCAAACCGCCCGAGTGGTCGCGGTTTGCGAGGACAGGTGTCCACACGGAGAAGGCTCCGACGCAAAGCGATTGGTGGTATCGGCGCGTCGCGGCGGTCCTCCGGAAGGTCTACCTCCACGGCCCCGTCGGCACGACGCGCCTCGCAGCGGAATTCGGCGGACGGCGGGATGACGGGTCCGCACCGTACCATCCACGTCGCGGCTCCCGCTCGGTTGCGCGGGAGGCGATGCAACAGCTCGAGTCCTTGGGTCTGCTCGCGAAGACCGAGAAGCGAGGTCGGTCCATTAGCCCGCAAGGACGGAAGCTCCTCGATTCCCTTTCCCACGAGATCCTCCTGGAACTCGCGAAGGCGAATCCGGAACTCACGAAATACGCAGGAGGCCGCTGAGCCCATGTCGATCGGCGAGGACGAGCTCGAGGCGATTCGCCGGCGAAAGCTCCAGGAACTCCAGCAGTACCAGAACCAGCAGGCCGCGGACCAGCAATACCGGGATCAAGTGCAGGCCCAGCGGCAGCAAATCCTGCGGCAAATCCTGACACCCGAGGCTCGGGAGCGGCTCGGCCGCATCGAGCTGGCGTATCCGGAACTCAAGGAGAGCATCGAGAATCAGCTCATCCAGCTCGCGCAGAGCGGTCGCGTGCAGCGCGCGATCGACGACGCAACGCTGCGGCAGATCCTGGAGCGGGTCATCCCGAAGAAACGCGACATCAAGATCGAGCGGCGGTGACCATGGCGCGGAACAAGCCCTTCGCGAAGAAACTGCGCCTCCTCCGCGCGACGAAATCGAATCGCCGCGTCCCCGCATGGGTCGTCCAGCGCACGAAGCGAAACTTCACCCGCCATCCGAAGCGTCGCTCGTGGCGGAAGAACAAGCTGAAGGCGTAGGGACATGGCGGAGCAAGAGGAGGAGCGCATCATGATCGTCCCGCTGCGCGCCGCATGGGCCGCCTCCCGGACCGACCGGACGCCGCGGGCGATCAAAGCGATTCGGGAACATGTCCAGCGACACCTGAAGCCCGATCGGATTTTCATCGACGATGTCCTCAATGAGTTCCTCTGGCAGCGAGGTCGCGAGAACCCGCCGCGACGCATCCGGATCAAGGCGATCAAGTTCGAGGACGGTTCCGCGGTCGTCTCCCTCCCGGAGGACTGAGGGAACCCATTTGCTTCGGCGCCTTGAGATCGCGGGGAACCCCTACGTCGGCGTCTTCTGCGCGGCGAACGATGAACTCTTGATCGTCGCACGCGACGTCCCGAAGGCCGCGGTCAAGCACATGGCGGAGGCCCTCGAAGCCTCGCCCATCACGACGAATATCGGCCACTCGACCGTCGTCGGTTCGCTCCTCGCCTTGAACTCGAAGGCGATCCTTGCTTCTGCATTCATCGAGGACGACGAGATCGACGCGATCGGCGGTCCCGTGTATCCGCTCCCGCATCGTCTGAGCGCGGTCGGGAACAATGTCTTGTGCAACGACCACGGCGCCGTTGTCCACCCAGGCTACGATGACGAGGCGGTCGGATTCATTTCCGAGGTCCTCGGCGTCCCCGCGGTCCGGGGGACGATCGCCGGCATCAAGACGGTCGGAGCCGTCGCGGTCGCCACGAACAAAGGTGCCCTCTGCCATCCCCACGCACGACCGGGCGAAATGGAGGTCCTCAAGTCGACGCTTCGCGTTCCCGTGGTGATCACGACCGCGAACTATGGCGCGGCGCAGGTCGGCGCGTGCATCGTCGCAAACTCCCGCGGGGCCGTCGTCGGGTCTCGCACGACCCCCATCGAGCTCGGCCGGATCGAGGAGGGCCTCGGGCTCTTCTGAAGTCCCGCATTTGTCAACGGCCGAACAAGATTGATATACGATGGGACGGCTAAGGACGGCGCCCATGAAAACGCTCGTGCTCTGCGTCGACCGCGATGACGACATCGGAGTCAAGACCGGGATCAAGGGACCCCTGATCGGCCGGGAGGAGAACCTCGCCGCCGCCACGAAACTCGGTCTCGCCGACCCCGAGGATTCCGACGTCAACGCGCTCCTGAGCGCGATCTCCAGCTACGATGAGATCGTGAAGGAGGGCCAAGAGGCCGAGATTGCGACGATCTGCGGCGACGTCCGCGTCGGTTCCGCGTCGGACCTCGTGCTGACGCACCAGCTCGACCAAGTCTTGGAGGAAGTGCGACCGGACCGGGTCTTCCTCGTCTCCGACGGCGCGGAGGATGAGGCGTTCGCCCCGGTCGTCGGGTCCCGCATCCGCGTCGACCATGTGAAACGCGTGTACGTGCGGCAGACGCCCACCGCCGAATCGCTCTACTACACTCTCGGTCGGCAACTCAAGAACCCGAAGGTTCGCCGGAAGATCATCGCGCCATTGGGCTTCGTCCTCCTCCTGTTCGGCGCGATCTCCCTGGCGGTACCGGGTGTCGCACCGGCCCTCGTCCTGATCCTCGCCGGGCTGTACTTGATCATGATCTCCCTCCCGTTCAACAGCATCGGGGACGTCGTCGAGATGGCCGGTCGCACGTACGGTCGCCTCCGGGATTCGGTCGCTTCGGGGGACATGTCGATCTTCTTCAACGTGTCCTCCCTGATCTTCGTCCTCGTCGGAATCTTCTCCGGGGCCGATCTCGCGAACAACCAGCGCACGGACAGCTACGTCGTGCGGTTCCTCTTCTTCGTCATCGGCTCGATCTGGTGGCTGATCCTCGGCGCCCTGTGCTTCGAGGGCGGCAAGGTCCTCAGCGCGTACTTCCGCCACGGACGCGCGCCCCGCCACGCGCTTGCGGTGTCCGTGAGCTTCGTCGCGCTCGGTCTCCTCGTCCTCGGGACGATCCAGATCCTCCAGACGATTTTCGGCGGATACAACCTGAGTGCGTCCCTGCCACTCATCTACATGAGCATCGGTCTGGCCCTCTTCCTCGTCGCGGTCACGGGCCTCTCTTATCGAACGCGCGACGCGCGCCCGGAGCCCATCGAAGACGGTTGGCGGCACTGAGGATCCGGATGGATTTCGCGACCTGGGAGCCCTTCTACGAGCAGATTCGGAAGGACTTCCGCTACTCGCGCGCGGACGACGAAGCGGTTGCGACGGAGCTCGACAAACTCCTCGGCGGAACGCGGGTCTCCGACCTCGAGCTCCGCGCCTTCCTTCGTGGCAAGGAAGTAACGGTCGTCGGGAATGGGCCGAACGCCGAGTCAGAGCTCGGCGAGGCTCGGGGCGTACTCGTGACGGCCGACGAAGCCACCTCCGTCGCGTTGGCGAAAGGCCTGCGACCCGCAATCCTCGTGACGGATCTCGACGGAACCGTGGAGGACCAGGTGAAAGCCAACGCTGGAGGGACAGTTGCGGTGGTCCACGCCCATGGGGACAACGGCCCTGCCGTTCGTTCGTGGGCGTCAAAGTTCACTGGCAAGACTGTCGCCACGACGCAGTCGGTGCCTCGAGGGGGGCTGCGAAACTTCGGCGGCTTCACGGACGGCGACCGGGCCGTCTTCCTCGCGGACCACTTCGGCGCCGCCCGCATTCACCTGGTCGGTTTCGATTTCGAACACCCGAACGAGAAAGACCTCGACCAACGGACGAAGCAACGCAAGCTCGATTGGGCCTACATCCTGCTGAGCAGCTTGGATCGAGACGACTTCGATCTATGACGTGGCGGGCTTACGCGCTTTCGCCATGCGCGCGCTCAACATCGGCTCCCGTGCCGCGTGGACCTCATCGACTCTCGCCACGGCGGTGTTGTGAGGCGCCGAATGCAACACCTGAGGATCCTCCTTCACGATCCGGGTCAACGCACCGACGAAACCGTCGAGCGTCTCCTTGGTCTCGGTCTCCGTTGGCTCGATCATCAGGGCTTCCTCGACCAGATGGGGAAAGTACACGGTTGGCGGGTGATATCCGAAGTCCATGAGCCGCTTTGCAATGTCGACGGTGCGCACGCCACGCTCCTTCGCCAACTTTTCCGCACTCGCGACGAACTCGTGCTTCCGCAACCCGCCGAACGGGACATCGAGGACACCCTGAAGTCGGTGGCGCACGTAATTCGCGTTCAGGACCGCCTTCTCGGAGACCTCCCGCAATCCGTTTCCTCCCATCCGGAGGATGTACGCGTACGCTCGGACGAGAAGGGCGAAATTCCCGTACCAGGCACG
>DATEGJ010000121.1:0-2736 GCA_035280105.1 Thermoplasmata archaeon | reverse complement strand
GAGGGATCGTTCGCGATCCGCTCCGGTTCCTCCAACGCGCCAGCGATGACTGGCTCCTCATGCCCGACGTTACGGTTCTGCTCAAGATTCCTCCCGCGTTGGGGTTGAAGCGCATCGCGGGACGTGCGAGTCGCGCGCGGTTCGAGAACATCACCTTCCTTCGCAAGGTCGCGACGAATTACAATCGACTCGCGCAGGCGCCACGTTTTGTCGTCATCGACGGAACGCGCGACGCGAACGCTGTCGCCACGGACGCGATCGCCGCGATCCGCCAGCGACTCACGAAGCGGCGGAGACGGTGATCATCCGTTTCGATTCCGTCGACGCCCTCGAGAGGAACGCCCTCGCGAATAGCTTCGCAGTTTCGATGTCTCCGCGTTCGAGCTCCAACAGGAACGCCTTGCCAAACAGCACTTGGAGCGAAGCGTCCGAGCGCGGCGTCACCATGGTCCGGTACGAGTCCTCCGGAAGCCCCTTGAATACCCTACTCAAGAATATCACAAACGATTTTTGCGACGTCGTCGAGCAGGTCTACTCTCCATGGACAAACCTATTTAAACGGACGTCGGGTTATCGCGCGCGCATGGGATGCACGAATGGATTCCGCCGCGCATTCTAGGCCTTCTTCGCACCACGGTGACGGGTTCGTGGGCGTCATCTACGGCGACGTTGGCACGACCTCCTTCCGATGTTCCGTCGCCGAGGCGGTGGAGCGACACGAGTTCGTCCAGGTGCAGCACGAGACCTGTGGGATCGTCCTCGGCCGCGTGGACGAAATCGAACGGAAGACGGATCTCTCGCTCGACCGCGCACAGCTCGTCGGGGATGGCGAGCCCGTGGACGTCGAGGAGCGGGTGTCCGCTCAGGTCAGCGTGATCGGCTATCGGGACGATCGAGCGTTGCTCCAGGTCCCGCGCACCCCGTTCCGTGCGGGCGAGCCGGTCTACAAGGCCGAGACCTCCACGATCGAGGACGTCATCGGGCTGAAGGAAGACAAGAAGCACGGCGCCTACGTCGGATTGTTGGCGGGCCATGGGGTGCCCGTCTACCTTGACATCAACGCGATGGTCCAGAAGCACGTGTCGATCCTTGCGAAGACGGGCGGCGGGAAGTCGTACATTGCCGGCGTCTTGATCGAAGAGCTCATGAAACATCACGTGACATCCGTCATTCTCGACCCACACGGCGAGTACGCATCGCTGCGCGAGAAGGGGAAGCACGTCGAGGGCGCGGCCCGCTTCCACGTCGAACCGCGCGGGTACGCGGAGATCCTCCAGATTTTCTCCCCCGACACGAAGATCAATCCCGGGAGCCGGCCGCTGAAGTTCACGCTGAGCAACCTCGATGCCCGAGATATCCTGTCCCTCACCGGCTCCGCAAAGGTCCGGACGCATCTGACCGCGCTTCGGAAGGCCCTCGACCTCCTTCGCCAGGCGACGAAGGACTACACGATCCGCGACATCATTCGCGTCCTCGAGCGAGAGGAGGACCCCCAGAACGCCTCGCTCATCGACGAGCTCGAATACCTGAGCGAGGTGGAAATCTTTGCGAAGGAAGGAACGCGGATTGACGAACTCGTCATCAAGGGCAAGACGACGATTATCAATCTGAAAGGGGTGCCCCCGGACATCCAGGAGCTCGTCGTCAATCGACTTGCGACGGCGATGTTCGAGCTGCGCAAGGTCGGCCGGATCCCACCGATGATGCTCGTCGTCGAGGAAGCGCACAACTTCTGCCCTCAGGTCGGCCAGGTCGCGTCGTCGAAGGTCTTCCGCACCCTCGCATCGGAAGGCCGGAAGTTCGGCCTCGGACTCGTCGTGATCACGCAGCGCGCAGCGAAGGTCGACAAAAACGTGCTCAGCCAATGCAACACCCAGGTCATCCTGAAGGTCACGAACCCGAACGACTTGAAGGCGATTATCGCGAGCGTCGAAGGCTTGACGACCGCCATGGCGGAGGAAATTTCGCGCTTGCCGATTGGCGTCGCGATCATGACGGGCGGTGGACTCCAGATGCCCCTCATGGTGGAAGTGCGCCCGCGAGAAACCCGCCACGGTGGCGAGAGCGTCAAGGTGATCGAAGACTAGCGTCCGGGAAAGTCTTTAGCCGTTCTCCGACATCCAACCGACGTGGACTTGGGGCAGCTGGTGGACAAGGACATCGCGTTGACGGAGAAGGCCCTCGCGAAAGCGTCGATTGCTCCCCCTGCACGATCGCACCTGCGGAAGGTCGCGGAGGACTTCATCGGGATGGCCCGCGCGTACTGGGAAGATGCCAAACACTTCCGAGAGAAAGGAGAGCTCGAGAAAGCCCTCGCGAACGTCAACTACGCGCACGGCTGGCTGGACGCCGGCGCACGGCTCGGTCTCTTCGACGTCGGCGGCGATGACACGCTCTTCACTCTCAGCGAGTGATTAGATGAGGTGCGCTCCCTCGTTCTCGACTTCGCACCGCTGCACGATCCCGAATTTTCGGTACAACGTCCCGAGCTGGTCGAGATTGCCGCTCGCGAAGACCGAGTTGCCGAGCATCGCCATCGTCGCGAGGCCGAACATGCGGCTCGCGCGGACGACCTCGAGGAGCGTCTTGTTCGTTAGACCCGTCTTCTCCGCGAACTCGTTTCCCAAATCGAAGAGCCTCGGGAGCGTTGGTTCCCGTGCGAACGCGTCTACGCATGTCCCCCCGAACCGGTTGATTGCCGCCACCTTGACCGGGTCACGCAGCACGGCCCTTGTG
>DATEGJ010000120.1:0-2739 GCA_035280105.1 Thermoplasmata archaeon | reverse complement strand
CCTGATGTCCTTCGCCGCGATCCGGTACCCGAATCCGTGTTCGGCCCCACGACATCGGTTGCGGCATCCCGACTCGTCGCATCTTCGCGAAGCGTAGGATTCCCGCCTCCTCTTTCGTATTGGATTACTATCGTAATAGTATTAAGCCTTTGTCCCGTCTCCCTCCGATCCTCGAAGGAGATCCGATAGAAGGAGGAGCCGATGGACTCGCTCTTCCAACGGCGGGTAACGGCTGAAGATGCCCTTTCCTGAACCGAGGATGCTGAGTCCCCAGGAAGCCTTTTCTGGAACCCCTCGGCCCGAGATTTTCATCAGAGCCGACGCGAGGGAGGCGGGCCGGCCGCTCGAGCGCGCTCCCATTTCGTCCGCCAAGTATTCCCGCTCCCGGTGAACCGCTGGATCGAAGAATTTGCTGAACGGATCGAAGAAGAGGATGCGCGAGAGGACGCGCGAGAACACCTTGAACTCGGCGTCGTGGTGCTTGAGGTGCATCAGTTCGTGCGCGACCACCGTCTCAATTTCATCCCGTTCAAGAAGGGAGAGGAGGCCGCGAGAGACGAGGATGGTTCGCTCTCTGCCGCCAACGGCAAGCGCGAGCGGCTCCTGCGATTCGACAAGACCGACCCGGATCGGAGGGATTCCCTCGAACTCGCCGAGGAGGTCCACATATTGCCGCAGCCATTGATCCTCTAGGCCCAGGGCTCGCGGAGAGTATCGCCGCAACACGGCGGCGTTCCCGTAGCGCCATACGATGAGGGAGATGATTGCGGTTGCCGAGAAGCCTCCCAGGACCGCGCCGAGGACGGCCATCGGAACGCCGTTCCGAGCGTAGGCCACCATCCGTGCCTGCGATGTGCACAGGAAAATGCTCACCGCGACGAAAGCCCAGAAGAAAATCGAGAGAGCGTACAGACCGGTAAGCAGACTCACTCGGAGCTTCGCGTTGCGTGCGTTCGTGACGAAGACATAGAGGAGGGTCCCCATGCACGCGCCGCAGACCGCGACCACCGAAAGGGTGAGGGGCGAGGACCAATAGCTGACGAGGGCCTCCGCGATAATCTCGAGGAGATCCTTAGCCATCGCGCCGTTCCCTCGCCTTCCGTTTGTCGACTTGGGCTCGCAGATCCGCTGCCTGCTCCCTAGGAATCGACCCGGGGTTCTCGAGGAGGTAGGAGACCGCCGCACCGCCGAACGTGCCGACCACACGGTCGACCATCGCAGCCATCGCTTTGCGGTAGGCGCGGCCTTCCTTCACGCGATAGTAGACCTTCTTCTCGCTCTCCTTGCGCATCGCCACGAGCTCTTTGTCGACGAGCCGATAGAGAGTCGTCGTCACGCTCGTGTACGCGACATCTCGAGACTTGCGCACCTCGGTGTAGATCGCGCCCGAGGTCGCCGTCCCGAGGTTGCGAACGGCCTTCAACACGGCAAGTTCCAATTCGCCGAGTTCCATGCGAATACTATATGGATAGTAATTCGCTAAAAGGTTGTCGGTTGGGCTTAAGAGGTCGGACGCTAGGACGGCCCGCTACGCCATGGCCGCGGTCTGTCCCGCGAACTCGGAGAACCGCTTCCCGAGGATGTCGAGCGCCGCCACGAGGACGGCTTTCGAACTGAGGGATCCGTCCGTCTCGAACTCGAGGACGATTCGCGTCGGGTCGTTCCCCGCTTTGACGGAATCGACCTTGTACTGCTCCTTGAATTTCTTGCAGACCTTGCAGTCTGGCGAGAGCTCGAGGACCTCTTCCTCCTCGGTCGACGTGGACTGCATGTGGCTCTCGCAGTACGGCACCTCGGGGTCGAGCGCATCGAGTGCCTTGGTACCTGCCTTCAGGATCGGGTAGTAGCGGTAACCGACCCCATGGGTCGACTGCCACTTCGCATGGTCCCGACCCGTCCCGAGGATCGCGGTCGCGTAGATGAGCATCGCTTGACCGTCGCCAAGCTTCACGATCGGGATGTTCGTGTCCTTCGGGCGCAGCTTCGTGTCTCCGATCGGCTCGAGATCCGACGAGGTCACGAGACCGGGTCCCCGCTTGTTTACGGAATAGATGATCGTGCAGTTCGGGCAGCCTTCCCCGTGGCATGTCGGGCAATCTTCCCGCCGATTGTACAGGCCTAGGTCCGTCGGGATCGGCACCAGGCCGAGACGGTGCGCGATCATTTCGTCGAAGAGCGGGCTGACGCTCTCGTACTCCTTGCCGTCCTCCGCGCGAATCGGGCCGAGGTGAAATTCTACGTCCTCGATCGCCATCTTCGGGACATCGGACACGAGGACGCGCCGGATTGCGTTCGCGAACGCGGGCTCCGTTTCCTCGAGGAGGAGGCGCATGCCGTCCGGGGTTTCGGATAGGACCTTGACTTTCATCTCAGACCCTCCGTCCGCGGCGTCCGCCCTTCGGCTTCGTGCCATCGTGGGGGATCGGGGTGACTTCTTCGATTCGACCGATCCGAAGACCTGCACGCGAGAGTGCGCGGATGGCAGCTTGCGCCCCGGGACCGGGGGACTTCGACTTGTTGCCGCCGGGCGCCCTCATGCGGACGTGGATCGAGTCGATTCCTTTCTCCTTCGCCGCGTCGGCGACCTTCTCGGCGGCCTTCATCGCGGCGTACGGCGAGGCTTCGTCCTTCGCCGCCTTGACGACCATGCCGCCCGTGGCCTTCGTGATCGTCTCGGACCCGGTGATGTCGGTGAGCGTGATGATGATGTTATTGTACGACGCGAAGATGTGCGCGACC
>DATEGJ010000119.1:0-3341 GCA_035280105.1 Thermoplasmata archaeon | reverse complement strand
CGGCCGATTCGACGACGCCCGGGTCGACGTCGACGACACCAACGACACCCTGGCGAAGAAAATCCGAAGGGCGGAGAAAGACTGGGTGCCGTACATCGTCGTCGTGGGCCGGAAGGAGATCGAGAGCGGCCGACTGAACGTGCGGGTCCGCGCGACCAAGGAGCAGCGCGAGATGTCGGTCGAAGCGCTCCAGAAGCGGTTGGCCGAGGAGTCGGCGGGGAGGCCGTTCCGTCGATTGGCCGAACCGATCCTCGTCAGCGCCCGTCCCACGTTCCGCGGCTGATCGCCTCGAGCCGATTCTCATAGACGAGAATCGCGTGTGCCCGTTTATGTGCCGGGACGAGTGCTCGCCGCTGCCGTGGTCCGAATGCGACGCGATGTCCTCGAAGGCCTCTTGGGCCTTGGTGTGCTGGCCTTGGGCCTCGGGATCGTCCTTTTCACCTTCTCGACGGCGTTGGGTATCGCCTCGAACCCGGGACCGTGGTTGCGCAATCAGCTCCCGCAAACGCAGACGCAGCCGACGGGACCGACCGCGACGTTTAACTGGACGAGTTCTGGCCTCACCGCAACCTTCACGGATGCGAGCCGCCAAGGCGATACCTCGATCGTTTCGTGGGACTGGGACTTCGGTGACGGACAACGGTCCAGCATCCGGAACCCACAACACGCGTACGCGACGAACAGCAGCTACCAAGCGAGCCTCGTCGTTCGCGATGCGAACAACAAGGAAAGTGCCGCCGTTGCTCAGGTCGATGTGATCTTCGGGCAGACGCGATCCGGCCGGGGACTGAACAATCCGCTCGGCGGCAGTGGCCTCGCCCAGAACCTGGACTTCGGGCAGATCTTGCTCCCGGTGGCGACCGTCCTCCTGACCTTCGGAATGTTTGTCGTCATGGCGATCATCGGCGGGAAGATCATGATGGCCGGCTGGAGTATCCTGAAGCCGAAACCAGAGACAATCCGCGTACGGTTGAAACCGTCGCAGCTCACGCAGTCGTTCGAGCAAGATGCCGTCGTGGGGTCGCGGTCCGCGAGCCCACCTCCGCCGCCGACGGCGTGAGTCAGCGATGACGCGGACGAGCGAACTCCGTCCGGAAGACAGCGCTCGGGGGATCCTCGGATCGGTTCTTGGCGACTGAAACGGACCCTTGCACCGCTTCGACGATCGGCGAGTGAACGCCCGTCATGATCGCGAGGACCCGCAGGATTCCCTCGTACTTGCGATCGACGCGGACTCCGAAGATGACGTTCGCTTCCGGCCGCATGTTCGCGGTCAGACGTTCCACGACCTCGTTGGCGGTCCGCAGTCGAAGCCCGGGGCCGGCGCTGATGTGGATCAAGGCGCCGCTCGCGCCGCGGTAGTCGACGTCAAGAAGCGGATTATCGAGGGTGTCCGCTACGACCCGGTCGACGTTCTGCTCCGCGTTCTCGCCGTAGAAGACGGTGGACATCCCGCCGGACTGGAGGATCGTGCGGACATCATTGAAGTCGAGGTTGATCAGAGAGGGAACCGTAATCGACTCCGTGATGCCTTTGATCACTTCCCCGATCAAATGGTCCATCACCGCGAACGCCTGCTCGACGGGTAAGTTCGGCACCAGGTCGAGGAGGCGGTTGTTGTCCAGGATGATCAGGGAGTCCGAACACGCCCGGAGGCGCTGGATCCCCGCACGGGCGTTCGTCATTCTGCCGCGTTCCGCCTTGAAAGGCGTCGTCGCGAGGGTAATCACGACGCTTCCGGCGGCCTGCGCCAGCTCCGCGATGAACGGAGCGACCCCCGTCCCGGTGCCGCCGCCCAAGCCAACCGTGATGAACGTGAGGTCCGTGTCCCCGACTTGATTCCTCAGGTCGGACTCGGCGAGTTCCGCGCAACGCTCTCCGACATCCGGCTTTCCGCCGGCGCCCATCCCGCGCGTCACGCCCCCTCCGATCAGGACCTTCTTGTCCGCTTGAATCGAGTCCAAGTGAATGGCGTCCGTGTTCACCACCACGGTCCGCGCGCCCCGCACGCCCATGCGATGCAGTCGATGGACGGAATTCCCGCCTGCGCCCCCGCATCCGATGACCGCCACGCGCGGCCGGGCGAACGAGAAGGAGTCGAGGAACGCCTGATTCCCAGTGCGCTGAGCCGTCTCGATGCCCATCCTTGTCCCATCCTGGCGACGCGAGGGTGTGCCGCCATTCCGCGCGCCGAGGAGCGCGCCTCCTGCCACGAACCGCTATCGCTCGGCCCCTTCCATGGCCTTGTGGAGCCGGCGCCGGACATACTCTCGGACCGCGTTGCGGACCGCGTCCTCCACGGAAACGGAGTCGCCCGACTTGACGAGCTGCTGAAGGTCGACCACGTTGCCTTTCGGGAGTTCGATCATGAGTTTTCGAATGTAATCGGGCGCGAATTGAATGTCGATGAAGCGATCGATAGCGGCACGGATGGCATCGGAGATCGTCGTGAATTCGCCGCTCTTAACGAGCTGGTGTAGCGCCTTCACCTTGTCCGGCGGCAGCCGGATCGTGACGCGCTCCGATTCGGATGGCATGGACCGTCCCGTGGCGGACTTTTGGTGTCTGACGTTCGTATGACAATCACGTTATTTAAACATATGTCCAAACGGACTCTGACCGACAGATCTGCAGGCGCACTGAGGGGCCGCGCGGACTGCGACTTGATCAACACACTGAGGTGCCGAGAAGCTCCGCCGGAGAGCCTGTTCCGCTTGGCCGAACCGAAGGCTAGAGCGCTCGCATCCGATTGTTCTTCGGGTTGTGCTCGACCTCAGCCAGGTGAAGGGTCTCGAGGACCGGCGGGACGTACATGCCGAATCGCCCGCGGAGTCCTTTCTTCAATCCATACCACCCGCCGACCGGGTTCTTCGGCGATCGACCCCACGCCTCCACGGTCCCTTCGGCGGCCGGCTTCTGTTCGTCCGCACTTCCGAGGAGCATCCAGTCGCCGCGCGACTTGAGCATCTGATGCAAGTCGTTGATGCAACGTAGATGATACCGAAGTTCCGTGCTCCCCGACTTCACCACAAGCGCCGGCGGATCGAGCGTCTCGTCGCGGAATGCCTGAAATTCCGACGTCCCGCTCGGCGTCTTCAAATGCCACGGACGGTCGCGCGTGCCGCCATCTCCTCCGGACTTCCCTTTTCCCGCCATGTTCAGACCTCCCCGAATCGCGGGCCCCTCACCGAGTGAGACCCGCGCCGAATGAACAACCGTTGCCCGCCTATTTCAACGATTCGCCGCCGTCGGGTGACGGGAATCAGGGAGAAATTCGGGCTTTTGGAAGCAGACGCGCGAGTCCGCGACTCTCCGAGAAGTGCGCGCCGTACACGCGCATC
>DATEGJ010000118.1:0-4168 GCA_035280105.1 Thermoplasmata archaeon | reverse complement strand
TCGTACGCCACCCGGAAGATTAAGAACGTGTCGTTCGACCCTTCGGTGACGCGGTTGCGCACGCCGAGGACGACGCCGGGTCGCCCGACGATTCCTGTTTCCTCCAGGACCTCACGCACGATCGTGGCTTCGACCGATTCGCCGGGTTCCACGTATCCGGACGGGATCGTCCAAAGCCCTGTCGACGGACCGTAGGTCTTCCGCACGACGAGGAGGCGCTCGTCTCGGACGAGGAACGCACCCACTCCGACGGTAATCGGGAGGGTCGCAACGTTCGGCGACATGGCGGCATACAAGGGTCCGTGCAAGATGGCTTTTATCCTGCGCCCCGTTTCCGACCGGGTCGGTGGGACAATGGCGCGATCGGTCTCTTTCACCCCGCGGCGATTCCTGCGGCGGATCTGGCAGCTCGGAAACTTCGACGTTTCGCCGGACGGCCGGTTCCTCGCGTATGCCGCGAACAAAGGCGAGCAATGGTCCGTGTACGTCATGGACCTGCGGACGAAACGCGAGAAGATCCTCCTACGATCCGATCAATCCGTGCTGAATCCGGAATTCTCCCCGGACGGCAAGTCGCTCGCAGTCCAGTCCGACTTCGAGGGGGACGAGAACTACAACATCTACATCACACCGGCGAAGGGCGGAGCGGCCCGGAAGGTCACGGACACGGAATGGGACTCCGCGTTCCCCCGATGGTCTCCGGACGGTCACACGATCGCGTTCATCTCGAACCGCGACGGAGACCGAGACAACGTATTCGTCGTGGCGTCGTCCGGCGGCAAAGCGAGACAACTGACGAACCTCGATGACATCGTCGGAGAGATCGCGTGGCGTCCGGATGGCGGGAGCATCGCCTTCTCCGCCGGCGTGGGCCTCCACGATTACGTCGGTTTGGTCGATCTCCACGGCCGCATGGAGAAGATCGTTTCCTTCCCGGATTCGGAGAGTTCGATCGGCGGGGAAATTGGCCGCGTCCGGCCATGGTCTTCGGATGGGCGGGAGCTCGCGTTCGTGTCGAACGTCCACGACCACCTCGACATCGGGGTTCTCGATCTCGACTCCCGCGGTGTTCGATGGGCCGTCGAGAATCGGTGGGACAAAGCGATGCCTGTGTGGTCGCCGGACGGCAAGCGAATCGCGTTCCTCGAAGACCACGACGGCAACGTGCAGCTGAGAACCGTCAGCCGATCCGGGAAGGGCGCCATCGCAATGTCCTCTCGGACCGGATCGGCGCATCGGCCGCTCTGGTCTCCGAAGGGAGATGCCCTTTTCTTCCTACACTCGACCTTCGTCCAGCCCGAGCGACTCCTCGTGCGCAAGGGGTCGAAGACGACACGACTCATCGAAAGCATGCGACGTAAGTTGCCTCGCGGGGAACTCGCGGACGGCAAACTCGTGTGGTATCCGAGCCTCGATGGACGCAAGATCCCAGGATGGCTCTTCGTGCCACCCAAAGCACGCTCGCGGAACGCCGCGCTCATCGACCCCCATGGCGGCCCCGAAGCGCAGACCCTCGACGAGTGGGACGCTGGGTACCAGTTCGTCGTCGCGGAAGGCTTCACCCTTCTCGCTCCGAACTACCGCGGTGGGACCGGCTACGGTCGCGCGTGGCGGCGAATCAGCGACCGCGACCTGGGCGGTGGGGACATGCAAGACATCATCGCGGGCGGCCGGTGGCTCGTCAAGAACGGCTACTGCGCGCGGGATCGGCTCGGCATCATCGGCGTGAGCTACGGGGGATACGCCGTCGCCCACTGCCTCGAACAGGCTCCGGAACTTTGGCGGGTCGGCGTCAGCATCGTCGGATACTTCAACTGGATCACCGCGACGACCAACGAACGGGGATACCTGCAGCGGTACGACCGCCAGAAAATGGGATCCCCCGACGTGGAACCGGACGTGGCCTTGTTCCGCAAGTTTTCGCCGATCCATTACCTGGACCGCATTCGCGCCCCGGTCCTCTTCACGGGAGGCGCCCACGATCCTCGCTGCCCCGTAACGGAAGCGCGGGCGATGGTCGAAGCGATGAAGGGGATGGGGAAGGTGGTCGACTACCTCGAGTTCCCCGACGAGGGCCATTGGCCTCGAAAGATCTCCAACCAGATCGCGCTGTACGAACGATCGATCGATTGGCTGAAACGGTACCTGCCTGACGCGTAACTCACATCAGTGCGCGGACCGCCGCGACGAGGCGGTCGATCACGTCGGGCTCGGCTTGCGTCCCCATTGTTCCGATTCGGATCGTACGTCCCCGCAACGGGCCGAGGCCCCCGGAGATGTAGATGCCGTGGGACGCCCGCAGGTCCCGGACGAGGGCGTTCGGATCGACTCCTGCCGGGGTCGACATGCATGTGACGGTGTTCGAGAGAAATTCCTTCGCACCGAGCGGGGTGAAGCCGAGGGCCATGAGGCCGTCGTGGAGGCGACCCGCCATCTTTGCATGCCGTGCGAACCGCGCCTCCAAGCCTTCCTCCTTGACGAGGAGGAGGGATCGATGGAAGGCGTAGAAGAGGTTCGACGAGATCGTCGTCGGCGTCGGATGCCATTCTCCCCACTCGGTCGCGTATTGGTCCCAAGTGAATAGGTTCAGGTACCATCCGTCGACACTCTTCGGATCCACCTTCTCCCACAACGCCGGCGAAACGACGATCGGCGAGATGCCGGCGGGAGCCGCGAGGCACTTCTGCGACGCGCTGAACGCCGCGTCCACATTGAGTTTCGCGATCGGTAGCGAAATTCCGCCCAGCGACGAGACGGCATCGACGAGGACGAACGCATCGGCCGCGTGCGCGGCCTCGACGATCGGTTCGAGCGGATTCGTGACACCCGTCGAGGTCTCGTTGTGCACCACCGCGACGGCCTTTGCCGGCTGTTTCAGTGCAGCACGCAGACCATCGAGGTCGGGCCCGTGGCCCCAGGGAGATGCGACGACGTCGACCTTGAGCCGGTGCGTCGCCAGGACGTCGCGGATCCGGTCCCCGAAGAACCCGTTCGCTATGACGACGACCCGATCGCCCGGCCGGAGGAACGTATACGCAAGGGACTCCAGGCCCGCATGGCCCGGACCGGCGAGAGGGAACACTTTCCCGTTCGGAGACGACCACAAGTAGCGCAGGAGGGACGTCGTCTCTCCGTACGCTCGGACCCATGCATCGCCGTAGTGCGGGAGAGCCGGCTTCGCGAATTCCTCGAGGACCCGGGGATGGAGAGGGACGGGACCCGGGATCAGGAGAAGCCCAGGTTCCATAGAATCCGATTAAGAATGGGTCCGACGCTACTTCAACCTGTCCCGACACGTCGTGTCACGCGTCGTCGGCGTCGCTCAGTCGCGGATTCCGGCTTCGGAGACGCTGAACACGGCCTCGGCTTCCGGCAGACTCGGCGAGTCGATGAGGCGGGCGATCCGCTTGCCCCCTTTCGACTTCCGCAGGTAGACTCGGAACGTCGCGCTGTGGCCCACGATGTGGCCACCGACCGGCCGGGTCGGATCCCCGAAGAAGGCGTCCGGTTTCGAGTGGACCTGGTTCGTCACGTACACCACCGCGTTATGGATGTCGCCGAAGCGCATCAGTTCGTGGATGTGCTTGTTCAGAAGTTGCTGGCGCTCTGCGAGCACCCCGCGGCCAATGAACTCTGCCCGGAAGTGGGCGGTGAGGGAGTCGATGACGATCAGGCGGACCGGGAAGTCCTTTGTCAGGTCCTGGGCTTTCTCGACGAGGAGCATCTGATGATGGCTGTTGAACGCGCGCGCGACGTGAACCCGTTTCAGGATCGCGTCCGCATCGAGGTCCAGCGCATCCGACATGTGGCGAATCCGCTCCGGCCGGAACGTCTGCTCCGTGTCAATCCAGACCGTGTCCCCGTCGAGGCCTCCGTCTTCCTCGGGCCGGGTCACGTTCACCGCGAGTTGGTGGCCGAGCTGCGACTTCCCGGATCCGAATTCGCCGTACATTTCCGTGATCGCTTGGGATTCGAGGCCCCCGCCGAGGAGTTCGTCCAAGGCCTTCGAGCACGTCGTGAGCTTCGCGACGGACTTGCGGCGCTCCAAGATGACGTCGCCCGTCTCGAAGCCGCCGATGTCGACCGCTTCGCGGGCCGCGATGATGATCTTCTGTGCGACGTTCGTGCCGATCTCCGCCGCGTCCGCAATCATCTGCGGCGAGGCGAC
>DATEGJ010000117.1:0-2454 GCA_035280105.1 Thermoplasmata archaeon | reverse complement strand
GGCGAGCATTGCGAAACTCCTCGCCGCCGACATGGCGATGGAGGTTACGACCGACGCGGTGCAGATCCTCGGCGGCGCAGGCTACATGAAGGACGAGCCGGTCGAGAAGTGGATGAGGGACGCGAAGATCTTTCAGATCTGGGAAGGGACCTCGCAAATCCAACGGCTCGTGATCTCCCGAGAAGAGATCGGCGAGCTCTAGCCTTTGCGGCTCGTGCGCGCCACGACGGCGGGTTGCTCGATGAGGGACTGCACGAGCTTCCGGTGTTCCCGAACGAGGTTCATGTACTCGTTGAACTCCTTCTCGCTCATTGTCAGGAGTTGCGCCAGGTGTGCGACTTCCTGTTTCACGAAGAAGTCGACATCCTCGAGCGCGCCAATACGATTCGAGAGCTCGTCCTTCTCGCCAATCTTCCCCATCTCCCGCTGCGTCTCGACGATCTTCGAAACGACCTGCGGGTCCGTGCGGACCTGAAAGCCGAGCTTCGCTAGGGCCTGCAGCGCCTCCGTCGTCTTGGTTTCGTGGAAGGACGTGGACCCGCCTTGGCCGTGGGACATGTTGAACACCTCGGCGGTGGCGCGATAATACGTCTCGATGAAGTGGTCCACGCGCTCTTCGCGGGCGACTTCGACCATGCCGGCGTCACGAAGCTTGCGGATGTGATGGTAGATCGCCTGCGGGGTGAGGGACAGTTCCCCGGCGATCTGGCTCACGGTCATCTCCTTCGCACGGAGCAGGTAGATGACGCGCCGTCGCGTTTCGTCCGCCAGCAGCTGAAATGCCTCCGGGTCGCTGATCACCTTGAACGCTTTCATGGTCGCCTCAGACCAATGTATGTTTGTGCACGACTATAATTGTTTCTATCATTGAAACAAAGGTTTTATTAACGCATAGTTGCATTACACAAATATGCATTGGAACAAGAAAATCCTGCACTTTGCAAAGGCGAGCGAACTTCGAGTCGATTCGATCCCGGTGACCCACGATGCGCGCGATGAATCCGGCCGCCACGGGATCGAGTCGGTCGCCCGGAGGTGGGCCGTCTGATCGGGGTCACACAACCCGACTGGACGCCCGCCGTTGCCCGGCGATCCGCCTCGAACGACGTCGAGCGCTACGCCCGACACGAGTTCGACGACGACGGCGGCTGGCTTCACGATTCACCCTCCCGAAGTCCAGCGGCCCCCGCCGGCCGCGACCGCGTACCGCGCGACCCGACGCTCCTCAAGCGCCTGGCCCGTGCGGTCGCCACTTTTTTCCTCTGATCGATTGGCGGCACGCTTAAGCGCCGTGGCCCCCGTGCCGCGCCCGTGGCCGGAACGCCTCCAGTGCCTCCCCCTGTCGTGCCTGCTCCACTGCCAGAACCCCTGCGTCTGCCGAAGGGCAGTGTCCGGGGCGGCATTGGCATCCTCGTGACGGCGACCTACGCATACCTCCTGCTCCAAACCCGCTCCGTCCCCACGGTGGTCGTGAACGCGGTCGTCGTGGTAATCGCCTTCTACTTCGGTACGCACGTGGCGGGCCCTCCGGTTCCGCCGGGCCAACCGCGTCCTCACGGTCCGCGGTTTGTGCGCGTGATCCTCGTCATCGGCTTCCTCGGCCTCGCGGCGTACTTCCTCCGGTCGAATCCGTCCCTTGCCGGCCTCCCGCCCGAACTGGTGGGCGTCTTCGAGGTCCTCGGCGGCTACATGGTCGGCCTCACGGCCTCGTGGATCGTCCATCGCCGGGCGCATGTCAACCCGCTTCGCGGAAAACTCGCGACGCTGTTCCGCGATGCGAGCGCGCTCGCGACGATCGCGCTGGTCGCGTATCTCTGCGTCTCCCTTGCAACGAACCGCTTGAGCCTGTTCTCAGATCGTGCGCCGGATGCTCTATCGCTCGTCCTGACGTACTACTTCGGCTCGCGCGTCATCGGGCACTAGCGGCAACCGGACGAGTGAATCGTCCGTGGGCCCGACAGAATTTCATCGCGGATAAAGGGCCGCGAATCATTATGCTCTGTTCGAGCGACGGCCGTCACGGTCCCGTGGACGTGCTCCCCCTCGCGCTGGTAGCGATCTTTTTCGCCTCCGTGGCAGGGTTCACCTACGGACGACTGCGTGCGTTCCCTCAGCGCTGCGTCTGGGCATGTTCCGGATGCGGACAACGCAACGAACCCGAGCTCGATGCGTGCTGGTGCTGCGGCCGCGGGTCTGGCGAAGCGCCGGTCGGCCCGCGGGACGTCCCGATCGACCTTCGATGACGCAGCATCTTGGGGACTCACGACAGTCCGCTTGACGCTCCGTCGCGCTCGGCGCGGTACAAGACGGGCAGGGCTCCCAGCCAGAGAATTTCGAACACCAGCGATACGATCGACGGGAGCGACGCGGTCGCGTTGTACACCGCGAAGGCCAGTACGACCGTGAGCCCCAGGTTCTTGAAAGACGCGAACACGGTCGCGGCGACCCGCTCCT
>DATEGJ010000116.1:0-4153 GCA_035280105.1 Thermoplasmata archaeon | reverse complement strand
AGGGACGCGCTCCTCCGCGAGGGTGTGCCGCTCGACTCGTTCTCGTTCCTCGGATACCTGCCGTACGATCGACTCCCTGCGTTGTACGCTCGCGCGGCCGTCTACCTGCTGCCTACCCTTTATGAGAACGTTCCCCTCCGGATGCTCGAGGCGATGAGTTCTGGCGCGCCCGTCGTCGCTTCCGACGTCGGCGGGATTCCGGAGGTGATCGTTTCGTACGAGAACGGAATCCTTGTGCCTCCCCGCAACTCCGAAGCACTCGCCTCGGCCATGTTGCAACTCCTCGATGATCCGAGTCTTGCCGCCCGACTCGGCCGAGCGGGACGGGCGACCGTCCACGACGCGTACAACTGGAACCGAGTGGCGGAGCTGACCGCCGGCTCGTATCGGCGCATGTTGAACGGAGAGGTCGGAGACGCCTAGCATGGAGACGCTGCGGTTCCTCCTCACGGCCTCATCGTATCCGCCTTTTCATCTCGGAGGCGACGCCATCCATGTGCGGTACCTGGCGGAGGCTCTGGCCGCGCAAGGCCATGAAGTTCACGTCGAGTATTGCCCGGCCGCACTCACGCTGAAAGGGGGACATCCAGGTTCCGCGCCCCCGGACACGAACGGGGTTCACGTTCACCCGATCACCTCGCCATGGGGACGCTGGCAGCCCCTGTATGCGTACATGATGGACGCGCCCGCGGGGATTCGTCAACACCACGAGGACACGCTCCGCCAGGTGCAGCCCGACGTAGTGCACTATCACAACCTCTCGTTGCTCGGGCTCCGTCTGATGGCGGCTCCTTCCCGCGCCATCAAGCTGTACACGGAACACGGATTCTGGCTGGGCTGTCCTCGGCAGGACTTGTTCAAGTACGGTCGGAGTCCGTGCGACAGCAAGAACTGCGGCACATGCATGCTCGTCTCGGGGAAGCCTCCACAACTATGGCGGCGTCGTCGGGACGCCTTCGATGCGTTACACCGCCTCGATGCGACGATTGCCCCGAGCGATTTCGTCAAACAGAAGACGATCGGCTTGGTCGCGGGTCCGATCCATCACATCCCGAACTTTGCGCCTGATCGAAATCCGAGCGGCCGGGTCTTGGATCCCGGAGGGTACTATCTCTTCGTGGGGCGACTCGAGAACTCGAAAGGGGCCCGGGTGCTCGCCGAAGCCGTGTCGAAGTATGTCGGTCCGCACCGCTTTGTCGTCGTGGGGCGGGGGACCGCGAGCTCGGGGTTGGAGGCGGCTCGCCGACAACGGCCGGAGACCGTCGAGCTTCATGCGTGGGTCGAGCCCGAAGAGCTCGGCACCTTCTACAGGTCCGCCCGCGCACTGCTCATGCCGTCCATCGTGTACGAGAACTCTCCTCTTGCGGCGATCGAGGCACTATCCTGGGGGGTCCCGTTGCTCGCATCGTCGCGTGGCGGACTACCCGAGCTGTTGTACGGCGAACGGTCCGGCATCTCCTTCCCGCCGTCCGCGGAGGGATTGCTGGATGGGATCGCGCGCTTCGAACGCGAAGACCGGTCCAACCGCATGCGAAGGGACGCGCGCACGGTGTACGAAGCCCATCATACCCCGTCACAATATCTCCAGCAATATCACACCGTGATCGAGCAGGCATGGAAGACGCGCAACGGTACGTCAAGCGCCCCTGCTCAACTGAGTTCTGCGATCCGATCCTTCGATGCGTCGACCGCCGCGTGAGAGAGGCGGTCGATGGACGTTGCAATCGTCAACCTCATCGTCGTTTCGCCGAACATCCGGCCGAGGCTCTTGTTCGAGTCACCCTCCGTGGTCCCAGTCACCGCTCTCGAGGAGGTCAATATCATCCAGTTCGGCCGGGCCCTGTCGAACCTCGGGCACCGGGTCACCATCTACGTGGCGGACGCCTTCCTCGACGAGGCTGAGGTCGAGCTCGGGCATCGACTCACCGTGCGATCCGTACGAACCCGCCTTCACATCCCGTTCCACCCGGCCGTGCTTCCGCTGGCGCCGACGCTTACCGAACCCGGCCTCCTGGACCATGTGGATGTGGTGCAATCGGGCGAGTACCATCACCCGTCGACGCTCCTGGTCGCCCAATCGGCCAGGCGCGCCGGGATTCCGTCGATCGTCTGGCAAGAAACGTTCCAGCGGATGCGGCAACCGGGAGCGTACTACCAGAGGCTCTACGAGGCGTCCTTCGGCCGTCGGGTCGAAAGACTGACGAACCGATTTGTCCCGCGCACGATGAAGGCGCGACAATTCCTCCGCGACCTCGGCGTACCGGACGATCGGATTGGGCCATGGATCCCCACCGGGGTGGACACGGATTTCTTCCGGCCCGGGGATGGAACCTCCGGCGCGAAGCCGGAAGCCTGGCCCACCGACTGTCACGTCCTTGGCATCGTCGGTCGCCTTGGCGCGGACAAAGGGATCGACATCGCCATTCAGGCCCTCCGGATCCTACGTCGACGCGGGCTTTCGGTGGGCCTGCTGATCCGCGGGTCCGGGCCTGAACAGGCGGCCCTCGAACGACTCGCCCGCGACCTGGACGTCGCGAACAGGATTCGTTTCGTTCCGCAGCTTCCCCGCGAGGAACTTCGGCGGTTCTACAACTCGCTCGACTTGGTTCTCCTTACGAGTCGGATCGACCTCCTCCCGTTCGCGCTCTTAGAAGCTGCGAGTTGCGCTCGCGCGTCGGTCGTCACCGCCGTAGGCGCCGTCGAGGACATTGTCAAGGATGGGGTCACGGGCCGCGTCGTGCCTCCCGGATCACCAGAGCGCCTCGCGGACGCTGTCACCCCGCTCCTGCAGGACCCGGAACGAAGGCGATCGATGGGCCTGGCCGCCCGTCGCTGGATGGAGTCGACCTTCGCCTTCCCCCGGGTCGCCATGGCCATGAGCGACGTCTATGAACGAGCGGCGAGTGGCACTTCGCTCGAGGTAGCTCCGCAGGGGATGCAATCGTGAACATTCTTGTCATCCCCGACATCGAGATGCCTCCGACCTTTGAGCGAACCCCGGAGATGTATCGCCGTCTCGCCGCGGATCATGAACTCACGCGCATCCGCGGTCGAAGGGACGATGTACTCCAATCGCTCGACCGCCCGGTCGTCTCCAAGGCGTTGCCCTACCTCCTCGATCGAGTCCGCGTCATCGGGTTGGGTTTGAGGGCCGGCCGGAATCGGAAGTTCGATTTGATCTTCTGCGAGACCCCCCATGATGCGCTCTCGGGGCTGGTGATCGGGAAAGTGCTGAACGTTCCCTCGGTGTACGACTGTCACGGGAGCTTGGAGCTGTACGCCCGGAGTACCGCGAGAAGCCGTGGATACCGTATCGCGGCTCGCACGCTCGACAAAATCCTTGGGCGAAACATGGATGGCCTTCTCACCGTCAGCCAACGGGAAGCGGACGCCTACGTAGACCTCGGCGTTCCGCGGCAGAAAATCCACGTCTTCCCAACGCCCGTGGACACCGAAGAAATCAATCGGCGGGTCGAACCGACAAGACACGCGAGGGAATCGATTCCGCGTGCGGCCTCGGAGAAACCGGTCCTCCTTTTCTTCGGGAGTTTCGGATACGGACCCAATCTCAAAGCCCTGCGTTTCGTGAACGAGAGACTTGCGCCGGCGCTCGAGGCCCGCGGGGTCCGCTGCCGAATCCAGGTCGCCGGCCGCGCCATTCCTCCCGGAACGTATCATTCATCGATCGAGGTCCTCGGGTTTGTCGAGGACATCTATCCGCGCATCGCGGAGGCAGATCTCGGCCTCGTCCCGATTTGGACCGGAGTTGGGATCATCGTCAAGGCGCTCGACATCCTGGCCGTCGGGACCCCGTTGATTGGAACCCGGTTTCTCACCCAAGGGATCCCCGAGCTGGTCCACCACGAGAACGCGCTGCTCGCGGAATCGGAGGAAGACTTCATCCATCTCGTGGCGCAGTCCCTTCAGGATCTTGGCAGCCTTCGAGGGATCGCGGACCGCGGACGGGAGCTCGTCCGGGAGAAGTACAGTTGGACCGCGCACGAAGAAATTCTGAAACGGATTCTGTCGGACGCGGCAAGGGCAAAGGCCCGGACGAGGGGAACCAATGCTGGTTGAGATCGTCGCGGGCGATGCGGATCCGGCCCACGGGGGTTTTCCGATGCGGGTCCACGCGATCCTCCAAATGCTCGCC
>DATEGJ010000115.1:0-2419 GCA_035280105.1 Thermoplasmata archaeon | reverse complement strand
TGTTGCCGGTAAACGGTCATAAAGGCCCGCCAAAAGGGTCAATGAGGGGCGGTCCGTTCCCCGCCGGGAGCGAATGGCCAAGAAGGCGCGACCTGCCGTCGGCACGAAGGGCGCGGCGGAGTGGTATTGGAAGCGGTACACGGAACTCTATCCGAAGTACTTCTGGGACGACGAGACCAAACTCGCGGACATCGTCGTCGCGTCCTCGAAGGGCTCGCTCCTCTACGACGTCGAAGGGAAGCAGTACATCGACCTCACGAGCCAATGGGCGACGAACAACCTCGGGAACGTCCATCCGGAAGTCCTCGCGGCGACGGTGGACGCGCTCGAGCGATACGGATTCCTGATCCTGTTCATGAATCCGCACGTGCCGATGATCGACCTCGCGGAGAAGCTCCTCGAAGTCCGGCCGTCGACGAACCTGACCCGCGTCTTCCTCGAGTTGTCCGGGACTGGCGCCGCCGAGGGCGCGGTCAAGCACGCGATCGAGGCGAGCGGTCGCCCTCTCATCCTGAGTTTCATGGGGCAATACCACGGGCTCAGCATCGGGGCGACCGCGTTCGGGAGCCTCGCGGCCCGGTGGCGGCGGAACTGGGAGGCGTTCTCCGGCGGAGCGGTGCACGCGCCGTATCCGGTCCCGTATCGGCACCCCGCGGGGATGACCGACGAAGAGTACGGCGACTGGTGCCTCGGCTTCATCGAAGACCAGATCCTCCGTCACGTCGCTTATCCGGACCGGATCGCCGGCGTGATCTTCGAGCCGGTGGCCCTCGAGGCCGGGGTCTGGATCCCGCCGAAGAATTTCGTCCGAGGCCTCCGCAAGCTGGCCGACGAACACGACTGGTTCTTCATCGCGGACGAGGTCGAGAGCGGCCTCGGCCGCACGGGCAAGATGTGGGGGATCGAGCACTTTGGCGTCGCGCCGGACATGGTGTCGATCGGCAAGGCACTCGGCGGCGGTCTCATGCCCCTCGCTGCCGTCCTCGGGGACGAGCGCGCGATGGGGACGAAAGAGGTCGTCGCCGGGACGACGTTTGGCGGCCACCCGGCCGCGTGCGTCGCCGCGACGGTCACGATCGACATCATGCGTCGGGACAAGATTCCCGAACGCGCCGCGCGGTTGGGCACGGCGGCTCTGAAACGGGCAAAGGAGTGGGAGAACTTCCCGATTGTCGGGGACGTGCGCGGTCTTGGTCTTGCGATTGGTGTCGAGATCGTGAAGGACAAACGCGCGAAGACGCGGGACGATGACCTGGCGCGTCGAGTCTTCTTCGACTGCGTCCACGGCGGGGTCGTCCCCCTTTCCGACAACGAACTGAACGTCCTCCGAATCCAACCGCCGCTTACGATCGAGGAGGACCTCCTCGACAAGGCGCTCGGCGTGATGGAAGAAGCGCTCCGCAAGAATGCTCGCTAGGAGAGCGTCCGCTCCTGGCGGGTCTGCTCGCGGACCTCGATCCCGAACTGCCGCAGGAGCGGGAAGAACGGCTTCGGATCGAGGCTTTCGGGGGAGAACTTCCCCGGCTCCCGGATCGTGCCGTTCGCGAGGAGAATCGCACCGGACGCAACGGCGGTCCCGGTCAGGTACGCGGTGGCGGTGGCACCGAACCGCTCATACGCCTCTCGATGTCCCAAGAGCGCGTAGACGGTATGCACGACGTTCTCTCCCCCACGCTGTCCGGCCACCTCCACGAGGACGGCCGCATGGCCATCGACCTTGCCCGCCAGGTCGGCCGGCTTCGGCAGGGCGGCGAAGAGGACTTTGCGGGGGCTCGGTCCGCCGGGGGGACCTCGCTCGAGCAATCGGAGATCTCGGAACAGCTTGAGTGTCTGGACCGTCGTCGCATCGAGCGCGAGCTTGAAGTCGGCGTATCGGACGCCTTTGCCGATGAACCGCGGCAGCGTGTCGACCTCCTCGTGGTCGACGGAGTATACGGGCAGTGGTCCGAGGGGCGCGGGGAACTCGTACGTCTCGGCCTCGCCGAATGGCGGCACGACGTCGTATTTCCCGTCGCGCCAGATGCGAGAGCTCGCCAGGGTCTCTTCGACGAACGTCTCGGGGCTGAAGAGGGCGATGAACGGGTAGGTCGGGCTCGAGGCTGTGTCGCCGTCCCGCACCTTGATCGAGTCGACGCGGTCCATTCCGTCGGCGGCGTGGCGGGCGAAGACGTTGCTCAATCCAGGGTCCTCGCCCATCCCCAGGATGGCTGTGAGACCGTGGTCCCTCCACACGCCCGCGTCGCCGAACGGATCGGGCGAGTCGCTTGCCGGGTCAAGATAGTGCGCCCCTTCCGCCAGAGCAGCCGCTTGAATTCCTCGGTTGAATCGGGGGAGCGCGAGATTGATCACGAGGCCGCAACCGCGAATCGCGTTGCGAAGGGCGTCCGCATCCCCCGCATCCAGTTGGGTGGCGTGGGCT
>DATEGJ010000114.1:0-5230 GCA_035280105.1 Thermoplasmata archaeon | reverse complement strand
CGAGCCGCTGAATCGTCGACTCGGCCACGCGCGTCGAGATCCCGGCCTGCGACATCAGGGCCCGGTTTCCAAGCAGGACGGCGCGACCTCCGACCGTCCCACGAATCCCCAGGCCGGGAATTGCAGCGAACTCTCGCGGTTCCTCGATGCGCAGGTTCTTGTCGGATGCCGCGCGAACAATCGCCTCGCCGAGGGGATGCTCCGAGCCTGTTTCTGCGGAGGCGGCGAGCCACAGGACGAAGTCGCCGGATTCCGATCCAATTGGAACGACGTCCGTGACGGAGGGTTTGCCTTTCGTCAATGTCCCGGTCTTGTCGAAGACGACCGTTGTCAGGCGGTGCGCCTTCTCCAGGTATTCGCCTCCTTTGATCAGAAGGCCGCGCTCCGCGCCCTTTCCCGTCCCGACCATGATCGCCGCGGGCGTCGCAATGCCGAGCGCACACGGGCACGCGATGATAAGGACCGCGATGAAGAACGAAAGGGCGGCGGGAATCGAGGCGTGAAGGACCACGGTCCACGTGACGAACGTCAGGACGCCAATCGCCACGACTGCCGGGACGAACACGGACGCGACCCGGTCTGCGAGTCGCTGAATCGGTGCGCGAGACACCTGTGCGTCCTCGACGAGCTTGATGATCTGATTCAAGGTCGTATCCGCTCCGACTCGGGTCGCGCGAAGCTTCAGGAGCCCGGTCTTGTTGATTGTGCCGCCGATCGCGACGGCTCCGACGGCTTTCTCGACCGGAATCGATTCGCCGGTGATCATCGACTCGTCGACCGCAGACGCCCCTTCGATGACCGCGCCGTCCACCGGGACCCGCTCCCCCGGTCGCACGATGACGACGTCATCGACCTGGACGAGTTCGACCGGGACCTCTTCCTCTCGGCCGTCGCGCAGCACTCGGGCGGTCCGCGGCGTGAGGTCCATCAGCTTGCGAATCGCGTCGCCCGCCCGGCCTTTCGCGAGTTCCTCGAAGTACTTCCCGAGGAGGATGAGGCCGATGATGATCACGGCCGTGTCAAAGTACGTCCCCTTGTCCGCCAACGTCACTCCCAGCAGCGGAAGGAACGTCACGACCGTGCTGTAGCCCCACGCCGCGGTCGTCCCGATCGCGATGAGGACGTCCATGTTCGCGCTGCGGTTCTCAATCGCATCGAGGAAGCCGCGGTAGAACCGCCATCCGGCGATGAATTGGACCGGCGTCGCGAGGACGAAGAAGATGACATTCATCGGCTCGTCCAACCCGACGAGCCATCGGCCGAGTCCTTGGCCGAAGCCGACGATGAACATGGGAATGCCGATGCCGAGGCTGAACGCCGCCAGCCGCTTCAGCCGCGCGATCTCCTGCGCCGGCGCCGTGAACGACTCGAGACAGGTCTCGGAACAGAAGTAGTACCGCCGACCGCGGACGACGGCGGTGAGGTGGGTCCCCTCATCGACGTACATGCCGCAAACCGGATCCGTTGCCATCTTTCAGCTCCGAGGACGCCGCGCCGTGTATTGCGGCGCGAGGCACCCCATCTCGCCTTGGCTTAACAATTGTCGGTCGTTTGGGATGGCGTTTTGCCCGACTCAGCGGTACATCTCGCTGGGGATCGGTTCCGGCGGGAGCGTCGACTTCGCCTGTTCTTTCAACTTCATCAGTTGGTCCTCGAGGGCTTTCGCGGACTCCTTGAGCGGGCCTAGGTCGACCGTCAATTCGGGCAGAAGCGTATCCAACGTCCGGGTGAGGGCGACGGCCGCGCTGGCATCTGGCAGGCCGAGCCGCGCCTCCGCGAGGAGGGCAATCACCTCGACGTTCCGCCACCGGCCCTCGTTGAGGAGGACGCCGGACACGCCGGCAATCATGCCGCTCTCGAGCTGCTGGATTCCGTACTTATCGAGCTCCGCTCGTGCGCGATCCGTGCTGCCGACGCCCCAGATCGGCGGCTCGCCGGAGAGCGGCGCGTCCGGAGGGGCGGGCAAGCCTTCGAGCGGAACGATCTGGCGCACGCCGTGGTCCTTCGCCCATTTCAGCAGAGCGTACGCCACCGGCCGATGCGCGATCATCGGGAGCGGGACTTCGCAGATGAAAATCGCGATCTTCTGTTCCCGGGACGCATACACGCGGGCGGGGAACTTAGGCTTCTTCGCATAGCTCATCGAGAGGGATGGAAAGTCCGGGGACTCGAGCGCGGTCACCTGATCGACCGGGAGCATCGTGATCAGGTACGTCGCCGTGATTGTGCTTACGAGGCCGACGCTCGGGAACGCTGCGACGACGGTCCCACCGCGCAAGTCGACCTCCTTGATCGTTCGAAGTTCTACGTCGGCCAAGACTACCGCCCCGCGCCTCGAAGGAACGCCGATACGATATACGTTTGGCAATCCCGTCTGCGTGTCGCCGGGGAATCACGTCTGCCCGACGAGCTCGAATCCGTCGAACGCGATCGCGGGCACATAGGCGCATCCGGGAGCTGTGAGGAATCCGTGGGACGGGCCGAGATCCCGGCCGATCCCGACGACGTTCTTCAGGCCTTCGAAGAAATTCCCCGTGAGAAGCGCGACCTTGACGTGGTCCGTGAGGGCGCCTTTCTCGATGAGGGTCGCGTTCCGTACCTCCATCGCGAACGATCCGGAGAACGGGTTGACCTCCGGCGCCGCAAGTTTTTCCACGTACACGCCACGGTCGACTTCCGCGAGGAGCGCGTCGAGCGATTTCGTCCCCGGTTCGATGACGAGGTTCGAGAGGGCGGTATCCGCGGGTCGGGTGTACGCCCCTTCGACCGTCGCGACGGCGCGCCGCATGCCGTTGCCGGCAGGCATCCCGACCAACCCAGCGTGGTGGTGGTCCGCGATGAATCCTTTCAGCGTCCCGGCCTGGATCAACGTCCGATCTCGGGTCGCGCTCCCTTCGTCGTCGACGACGCCGGAGAGGAGGCCTCCGGTCATCCGGGGACGATCGCGGATCGTAACACCGGCCGAGGCGACGTATTGGCCGATCTTGCCGGCCCAGGGGGACCGCTTCTTGTGGACGTCGTTGCCATTGATGGCGCTGCCGATGGTCCCAATCACGATCTCGCCGAGGTCGAGCGGATCGAGGACCGCGGTGCCGACGAATTTCGACTTGTACGCCTTGGCGCGAAGGTTCTCCGACGCGCGCCGCGCCGCGGCGGCCCCAAGCGCCGCAAAGTCGATCGCGCGGATCGAGGTGTTCAGAGCCTTCAGGATGCCTTCGCCGAACTTCCCTTTCGTCCCCGCCTTCGCGGTCAGGTAGCAGAAGACCAACGTGCCGCGATGGTTCGCGAGGAGGTTGTTCGAGTTCGCGATCCGGAACGCGTAGTCCTGGATCCGGAAGACCGCCTTCGGGACCGAGGTGTCCTTCTTTCCGGTCGCGGATCGGGTGAAGTCCTTGGCGGATTCGAGTAACGTCATGACATCGGTCGTCGCGGTGTCCGCATCGTATGCGCCTTTGACCTCGCCCTTCGCGGTCTCGGTCGGGAAGCCGGCGAAGTCCGGGTCTTCCGGCACCTGCTTGAGCCCCTCGGTCGCCGCGTTCACCGCCGACGTGACATCCTTCTCGGAGGCAAGGGTCGTCGACGCGAAGGCGACCCGCTTGCCCTTCGCGACGCGCAGGCCGAGGCCGGTCTCCGAACGATCCTCCGCGACCTTCGGCGCGTTGTCCTCGATGTACACGGACCGGGTGGTGAACGTGATCGCGTAGGCCTCCGCCGCGTCGGCGCCGGCCAAGCGCGCTCGCGCGACTGCGTCGGGTGCGAGGTCGAGGAGGTCCACCTCAGCCTCCTCCGACGACGATCTTGCATCGCATGAACGGCCCGCCGGCCGCGACGGGGACGTAGTCTTCCTCGCCTTTGCCGCACGTGCCGCCGTCCAACTTGATCTCCTTCGAGACGCGGTCGACGGACTTCAGGATCGAGAGCGCGTCGCCGGTCAGGGTCATGCCGCGAACCCGCGGGCCGACCTCGCCCTTCTGGATGAGGAATCCGGATTGGGTCACGGCCTGGAAGCTCCCGCCGACCGGGTCTTCCATCCCGCTGATCCAGCCTTTCGTCAGCACGCCGGACTTCGTGTCCTCGACGATGCCGTCCTTCGTGTCTTTGCCGCCGGCGAAGTACGTGTTCGTCATGCGCACCCAAACCCGCCGGCCGTAGTCTTGGGCGCGCCCGTTGCCCGTCGGAGGCGCCTTCAGCGTCCCGGCGGTCTCGAGGCTATGGAGGAAGCCGCGGTAGATGCCGCGTTCGATGACCGGGGTCTTGTGGGCGGGCGTGCCTTCCGCGTCGAACGGGATCGAGCCGTGGGCGCCGGGGTAGGTGCCGTCGTCGTACATCGTGACGAGCGCGGAGCCGACCCTCTTGCCGACCACGTGGCTGAGGAACGAACGCTCCTTGACGACCTCGTCGCCTTCCGAGGCGTGGCCCATGACCTCGTGGGCGAGAAGGCCGGAGACGCCGGGGTCCGTGACGACGGTCATGAGGCCGCTCGGCGGCTTACCGGCGTCGAGCATCTCGATCGCCTCGCGGGCGACGCTCCGGCCGAATTCCCCGAGGTCGAGCCCCTTGATCAGTTCCCACCCGACCGTGCCGTCGCGGAACTCGTACGCCGCCTCCCGACGATCGCCTTCCCCGGCGACTGCCTGGCCGAACATCCGCACGCGGACCTCGCGCCATCGGAGGCGGGCGCCCCAGGTGTTCGCAAGCTCGAAGGACCAGTCGGAATCCGCGTAGGAGGAATTCGTGTTCGCGATGCGCTCCGACTTCTGGGCGCGGCAGACCTCCATCGTGGCCGCGACCTTCTCTTCGCCGGATACGTCCTTCGGCTCGATGCGGACGGCTGGCTTCAGGATCTTCTTGGCCGAGGTCATCTTTCGGAGCTTCGACAGCGGCACCCCAGCGGAGGCGTTCGACCGCGCGATGTCCATGGCCTTCCTCGCCGCCTCGATGACCGCCTTCGTCTCGAGGGACGTGCCCGACGCGTAGCCCCAGGCGCCCTTCAGGAACGCCCGGATGCCCCAGCCGGTGCGGTGGACCTGGTTCACGGTCTCAATTTGCTCGTTCGCGATCCTGACGACGAACGCGTTCCGGTCCTCGACGCGGACGTCGCCGAATCCGGCGCCGGCTTTCTCGAGCGCGCGGACCGCGCCGGTCAAGAACTCGGTCACGCGACCCTCGAACACGGGCCGCGTTAAAGGGCTTTCGAAGCGCTTGTCATCGGATTCCCCGACTCCGGCTC
>DATEGJ010000113.1:0-5976 GCA_035280105.1 Thermoplasmata archaeon | reverse complement strand
CTGGAGGAGGAAGCCGCGAAGAAGAGTGGGCTTCCGCTCCACGTATTCCGGACTCGGGACGAGTCGACGAAGCTGATCAAGGAGCAGCTGCGAGGTCATCGGAAGGTCGGCGTCAACGCATCGGAACTGACCCACGCAGGGTTCCTGAGACTCCAGAAGCTCGGCGCGAAAGGAACGCGGTTCGCCGACGTTTCTGACGCCGTCATGAAGACCCGACTGGTCAAGGACGCGCGGGAGCTGGAACTGATTCAACGCGCGTGCGATATCGCCTCGACGAGCTACAAGGAGACGCTCCCGCTCATCCCGACTGGGGTGACGGAGGCGGAAGTTGCCTCGGAGCTTGTCTATCGGATGCAGAAGAACGGGGCGACCGGTCCGTCGTTCCGCACGATCGTCGGATCGGGGCCGAACGGGGCAGAGCCGCACTACACGGCGGGACCGCGGAAGATCGTGAGCGGGGATCTCATTGTCATCGACTTCGGCGCGCAGTATCACATGTATTGTTCCGACATCACCCGCACGGTGGTTGTCGGCCGGCCGTCCGAGGAACAGCGCCTGATGTACGACACCGTGGCGCGAGCGCAGGCCGCCGCGTTGGCGCGGATGAAACCGGGGGCAAGCGGAAAGTCCGTCGATGCGGCCGCTCGAACCGTCATCGATCGGACGAAGTACAAAGGTCGATTCATCCATGGCCTCGGCCACTCGATCGGCCTAGCCGTCCACGACGGCGGCAGCCTCAACCAGACGAGCGACATCATCCTGAAACCGAACATGGTCTTCACGGACGAGCCCGGCGTCTACGTGCCGGGATTCGGCGGGGTTCGGATCGAAGACGACGTCCTCGTGACGAAGACGGGCCCGCAATACATGAGCACCGCCCCGCGAGAGCTCCTCGAGCTCTGACCGGTCCGCATCACGACGTCGGCTCGTCGACGAGTTCGCGGGCCAACAGGCTCATCCGGACGACGTTCACGAAGCGCCCGTCCTTGTACAGGTCCTCCCGGTGGATGCCCTCTTGCTGGAACCCGACCCTCTCGTACGTCCGGATCGCTCGGGTATTGTATTCGAGGACGTCGAGCGAAATCTTGTTCAGGCCGAGCGCGTCGAAGCCGTAGCGGAGGGCCACGCGCATCGCCTCCCTTCCGATGCCCATCGACCAGTAATCCGGTTCGCCAATCACGATCCCGATGTCCGCTTTCCGATGCGTCCGATCGATCTTGTGGAGGCCCAGGTTGCCAATGTGGCGCCCGTCTACTTCGATGGCGAAGATCTGCTCGTCCGTGCGGCGCTCGTAGTCCCGAAACCACTTCTCTTCCTCGGCGAAGGTCACGGGTGTGTTCCGTCCGAGAAAGCGGATGATCTGTGGGTCGGAGAACCACTTGACGCACCGCCGCAGGTCGCCGGATGCGAGCGGTCGCAGGAGGACCCGTTCGCCTCGGAGGACACGACGCGTTTCGAGCACGACCGCCCACTGCTTGCGCGCACTAAAAACCTTGGCGCGACGGAATCATGCGACGATGGGTTGAAGTCCCAACGGCCGCTCTCGCGCGGTGTGATCGTGTATGATCCGCGTTTTCTCGATCATGTTTCGTCCCCGTTGCATGTCGAGCGCCCGAATCGACTGCGGGCCATCGTGGAACGGTTGAAGAGCGAAGGGATCTTCGACGAAGTGACCTCCGCCCCTGCTGCGGGCCTCGAGGACGTGGGAAGGGTTCACCGCGCTTCGTATGTGGACTCCTTCCGCGCCCTCGAGGACGGGTCTCTCGATCCAGAGACCTTCGTTCATCCGGGTACGTTCGATATCGCCCTCCTGGCCGCGGGGGCCGTCCTCCACGCAACGGAGGTGGCGGTACAGGAAAGCCACCCGACGATCGCTCTCGTGCGACCGCCGGGCCACCACGCCGGGCCGGACTACGGCGGCGGTTTCTGCTACCTCAACAACGTCGCGATTGCCGGGGCCCAGCAGGCCGGTCAGGGAAGACGCGTCGCGATCCTCGACTACGACGCCCACCATGGCAACGGGACGAACGATATCTTCTCGACGTCGCCATCGGTCCTCTATCTCTCGACCCATCAATACGGGATCTTTCCGGGCACGGGCCCCGCCGAAGACATCGGAGGGGGCGAAGGACGCGGCTTTACGGTCAACATTCCGTTTACCGCGGGCTGCGGCGATGAATCCTATCACCGCACCTTTGACGAATTGGTCGAGCCGATTCTCTCGCAGTTCCGGCCGGACGTCGTCCTGGTCAGCCTGGGGATCGACGGTCACTACCGCGATCCGTTGACATCTCTGACGCTCTCGTCCCCCGCATATGTCGAGCTCGTTGCCCGGACCGCCAAGTTGGCGAAGCAGTTGTGCGGAGGCCGGTTCGTCGTAGCGCTGGAGGGCGGCTACCACCTCGAGGCCCTTTCCGAGGTCATCGCTGGGGTCGTTGCCGGGTTCCGCGGCCGGTCGGTGGACCTCGTCCACAACGACGTCCTCGATAAGGAAGGGCGCGGCCGAGCCGCAATCGAGGCGACGAAACGAGCCCACTCGGCATACTGGAATCTACATTGAGTGATGGCCTTTCCGTTCGGTGACCTTGCGCTCCTTCTCCTTTAGGATCCACTTGTACAAGGTCTCGAGCAACCCTTTCAGGGCCGCGTGAAGGTCCCAGTCGTAGTGGTGGATATGGTATACGCGGTGCGACGTGATGAAACGAGCACGCAACGAGAACTTCCACCGGTCTCCTTCCGGGCTGTACTTCTGGATGTGGATCGACAAAGTCCTCGGCTGGACGAGTTGTGCGATGTGCCTCATCTCCTTCTGGACGACCGCATAGATCTCGTCGTACGTCTCCTGCGGCTCGTCCTCGAGCCCGCTGATCTCGACGAACATCTGCTCGCGCTCGCGCAGGCTCGCGAGGAACTGGATCAGATCCTTCGTCGTGATGATCCCGACGGGCTCCTCGTTCTCCGTGACAATGATCGACGAGACGTGGCTCTTCGCCATGAGCTCGGCGACCCGATGGACGTCCCCGTCCGGCCCGATCGTGATCGGAGGATACCGCATCACGCTTTGCACCTCGATGGAGATCTTCTCTTCGCGTCCCACGAATTCGCCGTACTGCTCCCGATCTTTCGGCTTCGCGAACAGGTCCACGATGTCCTTCATCCCGACGACGCCTTTGAGATGGCGATGCCTGTCGACGACGGGAATGGACCGCTCCCCGAGCGACGCCATGAGCTGGACGGCGGCGTCAATCATGTCGTTCTCCCCGACGGCTTGCGGGTTCGGCGTCATGAACTCGTTGACAGAGAGCCCTTCGAGCGCCCGCGCCTCGACGAGGGCGCGGACGAGGTCCGATCGCGAGATAATCCCGACGAGCCCTTTGCCCTTCACGACCGGGACGGCTCGGAACCCGGCCTCGATCATTCTCTCGGCGCACTCGGGGAGGGCCATGCCGGGGGTTACCTCCGGCGGCACCTGCGTGACCTTCGAGACTTTCGAGGTCGGCGGGAGGTTCTTGCGGCGCATCAGCTCCCGCATCGTGACGACGCCGACGAGCTTCTTCCGTTCGAGGACCGGGATCTCGTGGATGTCGTTCGTCCGCATGCGCCCGAGGACGTCTCCGATCGTCTCATCCGGCGATGCCGTGACAAGGTCCGTGGACATGTAGTCCGAGACGCGCAGGTCTTGGACCTTGTTCCGCCTCATCCGAGAAACCGCCGTGGGAGTGGACGATAGCGGGAGTGCGTATAATAAACTACTTTCACGGAGCCTCGATGCACGATGTATGGAGGCTCGGGCCGTCGTGATTTTTCGCGGCCGAGTGCAAGGCGTTTACTTCCGCGCGAACTGCGCGGAACGAGCGGTCATGCTTGGTCTGCACGGCTCCGTGCGGAACTTGCCCGACGGCAGCGTCGAAGCTGTCTTCGAGGGAGACCGTCCCGGCATTGAGGCGTGCATCGAGTGGAACAAGACTTCGCAGCCGTACGCGCGGGTGGAGACGGTCGAGGTCACCTGGCACGAACCTCGAGGCAACCTCCGGGGCTTTCATGTCGAGCACTGACGGCCGGATGATCGTGCGTTAGTCGTGAAGCTCGATCCGGTAGGTTTTCTCGGGCAGGTCCTTGTGGATTCGGTGCTGCGCTTCGTCGGTCAGAAGACCGGCCGCGATCCACGCTTTCGTCTTCTTCGGAACCGTGGCAGGACCGAGTACGGCACCGGGCCGTCGCGGGTCGTCGATGTAATCCGTTTCCAGGAGGAGGCGCGGACCTCCCCTAAGTGCCTGAGAGACCAAGGCCTCCTTCGCCAATAGGGACGGCACGAGTCCGTGTGTATCCTGCAGCGTCGTGTACGGTGTGGAATGATGCTTCACGACCCGTTCGGGCGCCAGGCCCGAGTTTGATGCCATTCGTGCGAACTCGGCAAATGTTTGCGGGTTCGGATCCTCCGTATGCAACACCACGGCACAGCCCAGTTCCTTCGCGCGTTGCATCGTGTACTCGAGGAGCCGATTGCACGCTGCGACGACATCTCCAGGTACCGGGAAGTGGGGCCGGCCGACCTCGCCGAACGCGACCGCCTTCCCGTCAGCAATGAGCCGCGCGGCCCGGTCGATTCCCGAGCGCATCGCCTCGACAGCCGACTCGAGGCCCAGCACTTTCTGCAGATGCAGGAGCTCTACTGGATACGGCCCGACCGCGATGAAAACTTGGAGGTGGGTCGCAGCCCGGACCGCGTCTCCCATGGCGAGCGTCTTCCGATACGCTCTCTCGTAGTCGTCCGCCCGCCCAATCGGGACGTCTTCGTACGGCGAGTGCGTCAGAAGGATCGCGGTGCCGCCCGCCCGCTCGAATTCCTTTGCCGCCTCGACACCGCGGAATTCCGGGCGCAGGTGGATGTGGTTGTCGAAGATGGGCACGTTCGGCGGATTCACGGCCCGCTCTTAGCCTTTCCCGGTTCCGTCGTCGGACAAGGACACGCGGACGGCTCGGTCCCGCAGGGCCCGATTCATTTCGTCGAACCCTCGCCGGACGTCCTTCTCCAGACGTCGCGCGAGGACCGGGAGGAAGATCCCTCGGAACCGCTCGCGCTGCACGAACCGAGTCGATCGCGGACCGAGCGACGTAAGCTCGAAGATGTGTTCGCCGTCGAAGAGTCCTGGGATGCCGAGGTGCCCGAGCCAACGGAACTCGCGGTTCGGGACCACCGCCATCACGCGCGGTCGGAAACGCATCGGGCGAGTGCCAGGCGCCCCTAGCTGGACATCGAGCCGCGACCCGGCCTCGGGCGTTCCGTGGATGCGCCGAACGAACGGATTCCATCCGGGGTACGCGCCGAAGTCCATCAGGATCTGCCAGACGCGTTCCGCCGGTGCCTCGATGACCGTCTCGATCCGCACTTCCAACATCGCGCTACCGCAAGAGTCCGGCCGCTTTGAGTTCCTGGGTGATCTTCTCGACCGCCTGCTCGACGTCCTCAGGCTTCCGAGCGCCGGTGCAGACGAGCTTCCCGCTCCCGAAGAGCAACACGACGACTTTTGGGACGTCGAGGCGGTAGACGAGTCCGGGGAACTGCTCCGGCTCGTATTCGACCTTCTCCAGACCGAGGGAGATCGCGATCGCGTTCAGGTTGATCTCCGTGCCGAGGTCCGATGACGCCACGATGTTCTGGACCTCGATTTCAGGGTTCTTCTTGATCGGGATCCCGGCGGCTTCGATTTGCTTGCCGACGATCTCAATCGCCTGCCGAACGTGCTCGATGCTTTTCGCCCCCGTACAGACGACCTTGCCGCTTCGGAACAGAAGGGTCGCGGTTTTCGGCTCTTTCAGGCGGTAGATGAGCCCCGGGAATTGCTCCGGCTCGTACTCCGCGCCGCCGAGAGCGAGGGCGATCGCCTGGAGGTCGAGTTGCTCCCCGAGGGAGGTCGAGGCGACCACGTTTTCAATCTTAATCTTGGCCAATGGTATACCTCCAAACCCCGGCAG
>DATEGJ010000112.1:0-3362 GCA_035280105.1 Thermoplasmata archaeon | reverse complement strand
AAGGGATTCCCGCAAAACGACGGGCATGTTTCCCGTGACGACGAAAGTCGGGAGGAGCCCGATCTTGCGAAGGGCTTCCTGGGCCCCGAGCTTGTACATCTCGTCGATGTTCGCCTCGTCGCGGCGATCCACGCCGAGCATCTCGAGGCTCCCTTTCGAGAGCACGTACCCCGTCGTCGCGAGTGGGGAGAAGAAGAAGTGAATATAGTACCGGGTCCCGACGACGTATTCCTGGATCGTGTACTTCATCCCGGGCTGGATCGACTCCTTGAAATCGTCATGGTTCTTCGCGATGAACGATCCTCGGCCGCCCTTCGCCCCGTAGTACTTCACGAACACCGGACGATCGATGTCCTGCGGTCGCTCGATCTTGGCCGGCATCACGACGCCCGCGGAGGTCAGCCATTCCCGCTGCTTGTCCCGATCCGTTTCCCATCGGAGGACCTCGCGGTTCCCGAACGTGGGGATGCGAAGCTTCGCGAACGTCTCGGCTCCCATGTATTCGACGAAGGAACCGTGTGGCACCGTCACGACCTGTTTCGCCACGAGATCGTCGGCTTGGTCGACGATGTCCGCGTACGAATCGACGATCAAGAACTCGTCCGGCTTCGCAAGCGGGAAGGCGTCATAGAACCGAGGTCGCTCGCCGATCGCAATTCCCAGCGTGCGGAACCCTTCCTGCCGCGCGCCATGGAAAATTTGCAACGAAGAATGGGAACAGACCGTCGCGACGACGATGTCCTCGTAATCCTCGAGGATCGACGCGATCGTCTTCCGCGATACCATTACGATACGAATCATTTCGAGGGTTAAAGCCTTTCACCGCGAACGATGGCGTCGACGACGCGCATCGCCTGCACGGTCTCCGCCACGTCGTGAGCTCGGACGATTTGGGCGCCTTTGGATACCGCCAACGTTGCAGCGGCGATGCTTCCGGGGATCCGTTCTCCGGACGCTCCTCCGCCCAGCCGCTCGATGAAGGACTTGCGGGAGACGCCGATGACGACCGGATGGCCGAGGGCGACGAGGCGGTCGAGATGGCGTAAGAGGGCGAGGTTGTGCTCGAGGGTTTTCCCGAAGCCGACGCCGGGATCGATGGCGATGGTTTCGCCGTGCAGGCCGGCGGCCATGAGGACGCGAACACGGTCCGCCAAGAACGCCCGGACCTCAAGGATCACGTCGTCGTATCGCGGATGCTGCTGCATCGTCTTCGGGTTGCCAAGCATGTGCATCGCAACAACGCCAACGTGGCTTTTGGAAACGGCCCGTACCATGGCAGGGTCCTGCAATCCGGACACGTCGTTCACGATCGCCGCGCCGGCCTCGATCGCGTTGGCGGCAACATCGGCCTTCATCGTGTCGACGGACAGTGGAACGTCGACCTTCCGTGCGAGACCGCGGATGACGGGACTGATCCGACGCCACTCCTCCTCCGCTGGGACCGAATCGGATCCGGGTCGGGTGGACTCCCCGCCGATGTCCAGGAGGTCGGCGCCGCGGTCCACCATGTTGATGCCGTGGCGGAGCGCGGCATCCGGGTCGAAGAAGTGGCCGCCGTCCGAGAACGAATCGGGCGTCACGTTCAGCACGCCCATCACCCGCGTCCGGTCGAGGACGATCTCTCCCGTTCGATGAACCCACCGCGTCGCGGGGCGCGCCATTCCTGCGAGCAATCGGCGGTTTCCTATTTCACGCTGCGTGGCGGTCCGGCAGGAGCTTTATACCGCGGAACGATAAGCGGACGGTCATGCGCGTCTTATTCCTCCATGTCGACTACCTCGAGTACGAAGTGAAGCAGAAAGCGCTCAAGAGCGTCCCGGATCTGCCGCAGTCGAAACGCCGAGGCCGGGTAGAGGAAGCCCTCGTCTGCTTCATCACCGCGGAGCAGCGAGACGAGTCGAATCCGGCCGCCGCTGCGAAGGCTGCGGCCGCGAACATCGCCGACGTCGCGGGCCAGGTTGACGCGAAGCGTATCGCGCTATATCCATACGCCCACCTCAGTTCCTCGCTCGCCTCACCCGGTCCCGCGCAAGAGCTCCTCGCGTCGCTGGAGAGGGAACTGATCGCCCGTGGATTCGAGGTCCACGCGTCGCCCTTCGGATACTACAAGTCTTTCAAGGTGGCGGTCAAGGGACACCCGCTGAGCGAGCTGTCACGCGAGATCGTCGCGGACGCCGCGGCCGCGGTGAAAGAAGAAATCTCGGACGCGGTCAAGGCGGAGGCGAAACTGGTCTCCCTCTGGCACATCCTCGAACCGAGCGGCGCCCTCCATCCCCTCTCAATCCGAGACGGCACCGTGACCGGCTTCAACTTCCAAGGCCGCGAACGCCTGCGGCGGTTCGCGACGTACGAGATGGCCAAGTCACGCGAGGTCAAGGAGGAGCCCGCACACGTCCGGCTGATGCGGGACCTGGAGCTCATCGACTACGAGCCCGGCTCCGACCCCGGCAACCTGCGCTATTATCCGAAGGGGCGCTTGATCAAGGGCCTCCTCGAAGACCTCGTCGGGCGGCGCATGCAAGAATACGGAGCGATGGAGGTCGAGTCCCCCGTCATGTACGACTTCGAACACCCCGCGCTGAAGTCGTACCTGAACCGATTCCCGGCACGGCAATACGTCGTCCAGACGCCGAACAAGCGGGCGTTCCTCCGATTCAGCGCGTGCTTCGGCCAGTTCCTGATCATGAAGGACATGGTGATCTCGTACAAGCAGCTCCCTCTGTCGCTCTTCGAACTCACCCGCTACTCGTTCCGCGCGGAGCAACGAGGGGAACTCGCCGGACTGCGCCGCCTTCGGGCGTTCACCATGCCCGACTGCCACGCCCTGTGCGCGGACATCGAACAAGCGAAGGCGCAACTCATGATCCGCTTCGAGGTGGCATGGCACCTGCTCGAGGAGTGCGGCTTGTCGATGCCGGCCGACTTCGAAGTCGGAATGCGCGTGACGGAGTCGTTCTGGAAGCGCAACAAGGACTTCGTCACCGCGTACGCGAAGCGCTGGGGGAAGCCTATCCTCGTCGAGATGTGGTCGGAGCAATTCTTCTATTTCGCGATGAAGTACGAATGGAACTTCGTCGATGCGAACGACAAGGCCGCGGCGCTGACGACGGACCAGATCGACACGGAGAACGCAAACCGGTTCGGCATCACCTTCGCCGACGAGAAGGGGAAGAAGCGGAATCCCCTGATCCTGCACCTGTCGCCCACCGGCGCCGTCGAGCGAATCATCTATGCGTTGTTGGAAAAGGCCGCTGCGGATCTCGCAGCCGGCAGGCCGCCGATGTTCCCGGTCTGGCTCTCCCCTACGCAGGTGCGGGTCGTCCCCGTCAGCGCGGACCAGTCGGCGGCGGCTCGGGAGCTCG
>DATEGJ010000111.1:0-2379 GCA_035280105.1 Thermoplasmata archaeon | reverse complement strand
GAACCGCATGAGATCCTCTTCGATTCGCTTCGCCGTCTTGGCGGCATCGTCGAATCGGTCCTTCCGGTCCGCGAGGTCCCGGTCCGCGGCCTTGAATTTGGCCTCGAACTCCTTCCGCTTCGCTTCGAGGGTGCTCGTCTTGACCTCGACGGCCCCGGTCTTGCCGCCGTAGTCCTTGAGTTGCCCTTCGAGATCGAGAATCTCCTTCCGGAGTTCATCGAGCCGGTTCGCGACGATTTCTGCGTGGGCTTGAGCCTCTCGGAGTTTCTCGGCGATCTTCTCGAGGTCGCCGGCCGATCCGGCGCCGAACTTCAAAGACGAGCGTTCCATCTCTCCGCCGATCATGGCGCCCGATGCCTCGATGAGTTCGCCTTCCGTGGTGACGAGTCGGACGCCACCCATCCATTTCCGCGCCTCGTCGAGCGTCTGCACGACGAGCGTGTCCCCGAACACGTAGAAGAAGGCGTCCCGGTACTTTTCGTCGAAATGGCAGAGATCGATGGCGAAGCCGAGGCACTCTTTGGCGACGAGGATCGCCTTGCCCCGCGGCTTCCCGACCAGCATCTTGTTGAGAGGCAAGAACGTCGCGCGCCCAATCTTCCGTTTCTTCAGGTAGTCGATGCATTGCGCGGCGACGGTGTCGTCGTCGACGATGACTGCCTGCATCCTCGCGCCGGCGGCCGTGACGATGGCGGTCTCGTACTGCGGCTCGACGTGGGCGAGTTGCGCCACCGTGCCATGGATGCCCTTGATCGAGCCCGTCTCCCGGCATTCGAGGATCGCGGAGACCGCGGCCGTGTAGCCGCGCTTCATGTTCTCCGCGACGTCCGCTTCCGCCTTCAGTTGCGCATACTGCCGCGTCAAGCTCAAGATGACCGTCTGGAGCTCCGCCTGCTCGCGGGACAACTTCGCTTCCTCGGAGCGTCGTCCGTGGAACTCCTCCTGGAGTTTCTGCAGGCTCTTCCCCGATTCCTTCGTCGTGGAGCGCAATTCCTTCAATTGCCAGTCCGCGTCCTCGAATTCGACCTGGTACTGCTTGCGGGACTCCTCGAGCTGCGTGATCTCCGATTCGAGGCGGGTCATCGCCTCTTTCGTCCGGTCTCCCTCCAGGACGATCCCTTTCACCTTCTCCTCGACGGAGTCGATCTCGTTGTTCAGGGCGATGATCTGCTTCTGGATCCCGAGGACCTTCGCATCGCTCTTCGATGCGAGCTCGTCGACCTCGTGGAGGTCCTTGTCGGCCGACTTGATTGCCTCGTCGAGCGTCGCGATGCGCGAATCGAGGTTCCCCCGCTCCTTCGTGAGGCCGTCCGTCTCCTTTGTGACCTTCGACCGCTCCTTGTTCGCCTCGGCGGTCTCCGTGCGGAGTTGCTTGAGCGTCTCCTTCGACGTCTCGATGCCGTCCGTCGCGCGCGCCCGCTGAATTCGGATCGCGTCAAGCTTCTCCTTGAGCTGCTTCGCCTCCTCGCCGCCTCGCTCCGCCATCTCCTGCTCGAGCCCATCGAGGCGGGCGATCGCCGCGTCGAGTTGCGTCCGGAGCTCTTCCTTCTGCGCGAGGAGCTTCGTCTTGTCGGCCTCGTGCTTCGCGATCTGCTCTCGCGTGCCGACGATCTGCCGCTCGATGAGTTCGCGGTTCTTGTACGCCATCTGCGCCTTCGCCGTCCCGAGGCGTCCGTTCAGTTCCTTGTACTTCAGGGCCCCGTCACGGTCCGCTTCGAGCTGCCTGATCTGCTTATCGATCTCGTCAAGGATGATCCGGATCCGCTCGAGGTTCTCCTCGGTCTCCTTCCGTTTTCCTTCCGCCTGCGAGATGTCGTCGTCGAACTTCGTGATCCCCGCGATGTTATCGAGGATCCGACGTCGGTCGACCGAGGACATCGACACGATCTTCTGGACGTCCCCTTGCTGGACGAGGTTGTAGCCTTCGGCTGATATCCGCGCGTGGGCGAGGAGCGAGTCGAACTCGGAGAGGGAGGACTTGCGGTCGTTGATGTAGAAGTACGAATTGTAGCCGCCGTCGACCGACGGGCTGAGGCCAACGTAGCGGGTGAGCTTGACTTCGTCCGCCTCGACCGGAATCTGGCGGTCCGCGTTGTCGAACAGGAGGCTGACCTGGCAATAGTCGGACGCCTTCTTGTCCTTCCCGCCGTTCCAGATGAGGTCCGTGAGCTTCCCGGCCCGGATCGCCTTCGCAGACTTCGGTCCGAGGACGAACAGGATCGCATCGGAAATGTTGCTCTTCCCGGCGCCGTTCGGACCCGTGATCGCCGTGTAGCCCTGCAAGAAGGGGACCGAGATCTTTCGCCCGAACGACTTGAAGTTCTCCATCTGGATTTCTTTCAGAAACAAGGTCCTCACCTTGGTGGGGGAAGGTCAGCC
>DATEGJ010000110.1:0-4414 GCA_035280105.1 Thermoplasmata archaeon | reverse complement strand
CTTGGTGCCCAGCGGCTTCGGCGGTTCTTTCGTGGTCCCGCAATACGGCGATTACTTGCAGGCAACGGCCATCGGCGGGACGATCTGGGCGATGGTCACCGCGAACTATGCGGTCGAGCAGGGGACGTTCCAAACGGACATGTGGCTTTTCCGCGCCCCGGAAAACGCGCCGCTAACCGTCGCGTCGACCGTCAACCCGGCCGTCGTCGATCTTGGCCGTCCGGTCACTTTTGCCGCGACGACGACGAACGCCGCGGGTGCGACGACCTTCGCCTGGGCGTTCGGCGACGGCGGCATGGGAACCGGTGCGGCGCCGTCCCACAGCTACGCGGCGACTGGCCGCTACGACGTCGGCGTGACGGCGACCGACTCCCTGGGAAGGACCGCGGCGACCACGGTGCACGTCGTTGTCTCGACCGTCCTCGACGCTACCGCCACGGCGACGCCAACCGCGACAGACGCAACCCAAGCGGTGAACTTTGAGGCGACCCCTGCAGGTGGCTCGGGTGGCTACACGTACGCGTGGCAATTCGGAGACGGCGCAACGAGCACGCTAGCCGCCCCGAGCCACGCATATGCGGTTGCGGGCACGTACACCGTCAATGCCTGGGTCAACGACTCGGGCGGAGGATCTGTTATGCGGACAGTGCAGGTCACCGTGAATCCGGTTCCCTACGTGTCCGTCTCGGCCTCCCCAGCCGCGACCGATCTCTCGATTCCGGTCCGCTTTACGCCGACCCTGACCGGCGGCACGGGTCCGTTCCGGTACGCGTGGGACTTCAAGGACGCGAGTTCCAGCACCGCGATCGCTCCCGCCCACGAGTACGGTCGGACGGGCGCCTTCGTCGTCGAGCTGATTGTGACCGACGCGGTCAAGGTCACGGCAACGGCCACCGTCTCCGTGACGGTGAACGGACTCCCGGCCGCAACGGCGAAGGCGTCGAACCCCGCTCCGACCACGGGCGATTCCGTCGCGTTCACCGCGAGCGTCACGGACGGCACGGGTCCCTTCACGTATTCGTGGATCTTTGGGGATGGTAGCGTCAGCAGCTCGCAAAACCCGAATCACGTGTATGCCACGGCGGGGACGTATTCCGTCCGGCTCTGGGTGAACGATTCCGTGGGAGGCTCGTCGCTCGCGACCCTCGCGATCGTCGCATCCGTGCCGGTCGTGAGCACGACCCTGGCGACAATCTCCGCCGGCGTCGCGTTCCTCGCGGGGGTGGTCGTGGCGGCGCTGGTGCTGATCTTCTTGGCCCGACGACGGAAGAAGGAGGAACCGCCATTGGCTCCGCCTCCCGCCGCAGAGGAGCAGGGCCCACCCCCGCCTCGCGGGTGAGATCCGGGAGTCGTTTCGATCGGACGCCGAAAGCGTCCGCGATACCCGGAGGGCTTACCTACCCCGGGCGGATAGCGGGCACCATGACAACCGCCGTGCTCCAGACCACAATGGGAGAAATCCGGATCGAACTCTTCGACGACACGATGCCGATTACCGCTGGGAATTTCCGGAAGCTCGTCGAGAAGCGCTTCTACGATGGGACGATTTTCCACCGAGTGATCCCGAACTTCATGATCCAGGGCGGCGACCCCGAGGGCACGGGCCACGGCGGGCCAGGGTACGCGATCAAAGACGAGCTCCCCTCCACCAACCGCAACGCCCGCGGAACGATTTCCATGGCGAATGCCGGCCCAAACACCGGCGGGAGTCAGTTCTTCATCAACGTTGTCGATAACCAAAGGCTCGACCGAAAGCATCCGGTCTTCGGTCGCGTCGTGAGCGGGATGGAGGTCGCCGACGCGATTAGTCGAACTCCGCGGGACGACGACGACCGGCCGCGGAAGGCGGTCACGATTCAGAAGGCGACCTTGGTCGCGTGAAGGCCGCCCCGGCAGCGCCTAGTCTTCGATGACCTGAAACTCGTTCCCGTCGGGATCGAGGAACCGGAACGTCGTGCCCCATTCCTCTCTCTTCACGGGGCGAGAGATCTTGACGCCCTTCTTGCGGAGTCTTGCCTCCTCCTTCGCTGCGTCCGGGGTGGAGAACAGGAATCCCGTGTTGCCCTTCTCCGGCCGCGAGTCGGGGCAGAGATGGAGCCGGACGTTCGAGCCCCTCGGTGCGACCGTGACCCAGTGGGGCCACGTCGTCACGACGCGGAATCCGACTTTGTCTTTCCAGAACTTCGCCGCTCGCTTCTCGTTTCGTACGACGACCGCCACGGTTTCGAATGTGAGCATGGCCATAGGAACCCGAGCCGGAAATATAAGGGGCGCGCCGGCTGGCATCTTGCCGGTGGCGAGCTATAGTCGCCAAAATTCGCCGGTCAGGCCGAGGCTCGTGAAATGGGCGGCGAGCTGCTCCTTCGGCGGTCGCGCATAGTCGAGACGCATCTTGTGGCGGTAGATCGGCTCGCCGAGACGATGCGTCAGTTCCACCGAGAGCGACTCACCGCCTGCGCCCGCGTGGGCGTCTCGCCAACGTCGCAGGTGATCTTCCGATTGGAAGAAGACCATGTGATTCGAGCAGGTGACCAGGATGTCTTCCCACCAACGCGAGGCGGGAATCGCGATGTAGACGCGCGGATCGGGTACGTTCGATTGCGACATGCGGCCGTCCTCGAGGACGATCTCGAGGGGCGAGGCGCAATGGTGACAGCGGCTGTCGATGCGGATGGCCTTGCCCAGCGTCGCATGGAGAGCGACCGAATCCCAAGCGCAGTTCGCGAAGTACTGGCGGCCGTTCGCCGTCACGCGGAACGGCGTGGCAATCGACGAGAACGGGAATGCCATGAGGATCCGCTGGGTAGCTGGCACCAGCTTCAGATGATGCGCCTCCTCGAGGGCGCGCAGAACCTCAAAGGCGTCCACTCGCGACAGCCTAAATTGCACCATGAGGTCCTCGAGCAGCGGCGGAACCCCGTGCGCAAGAAAGTGATCGAGCACCATCTTGCGAGCCTGTGCGAGGAGTTCGGCCGACAACTCGAGCATGTCAGTTCCCGGCCGCCCGTTCGGTGATGGCTACACCTTGATCGCTCGCGTCTGCAGGAATTCCTGGCGCACCGCGTTCCCGTCCCAATACTGGCTCGTGAGGTCGTCGTACTCCCGCCGGAACTTCGCCAGGCGTGCGGGGTCGTCCTTGAGCATCTGAATCAACCGGATGACCGGACCGCCGCTCTGCTCGATAAGCCGCCGATAGTGTTGCGGGCTCAACGCGGGCGTGAGCTGCTGTGCGCGATCGAACGTCACATCCCGGACCGCCTTCCCGAGGCGCTGGACCACGATGTTCGGATCGCCCCACTGCCACGGCGGTGCGGGCTTCGGATCCGGCGGTGGCGGCAGATAACTGGCGGTGAGGACGAACATCCGCCCAATCAAGAGCTCAGGTGGCCAGGTGTGGAACGCGATCGTACCTCCCGAATTCAGGACGCGAAGCATCTCCTTGGTCGCGACCTCGGGGCGTGGGGCAAACATGTGGGCGAATTGGCTCAGGACGACATCGAACTCCCCGTCGCGGAACGGCAGGTTCTCGACATCGCCCTCCTTCCACACGATGTCGTCGACATCCGCGATCGTCGCGTTTTCCTTCGCAACCGCAATCAGATCCGGTGTGAGGTCGATGCCCGTGACGACGGCGCCGGTGCGTCGGGCCGAGATCGCTACGTTACCGGTGCCGCATCCGACGTCGAGCACCTTCTGTCCCGGTCGGACCCCAGCGAATCGAACCAGTTTGGCAGCACTCGGAGTCGTCGTTATCGCGAGCGGGGCGAACGATTTCCAGCCCTCGCGTTGGGTCGCCTTGAATGCCTCGAACGGATCGGACGTCATGCTCTCCCGCCGCGGGCAGCGGCTCCTGCCGGATAATCCTTGGCTCGGTTGGCGTCGCCGGCACACTAGTGCTCGGACGGTCACTCAAGTTCATGCCCTGACGTACCCATTGTCATCGGGGGACAGGGAGTCTGGAGACCGCGCGATCGGTGATCGCCGCGTGCGTCGTCGGTTTTCTCATCGCGGCCGGCACCCTTGGCGTGGCGCGTCTGGCGGGACCGTCTCCACTCCCAGAGCTTATCGTGCAAGGGTCCGCAGGTAAGGTGAATTCGCTCGCCACGCCGAACGGCACGTGGTCGTCTCTTGGCACCCTATCGCCGGGGCGAGACGGACACGGGTTCGTGTACGACTCGAAGGCGGACAAGTTCATCCTCTTCGGCGGGGCGATCACCTCGACCGGATTCACGAATTCTACCTGGTCGTACGACTACGCCACGAACACGTGGATCAACATCACGCCGCGGGTCAGCCCGCCGATCCGGGCCGGGTTCGGGATGGTCTACGATCCGGACGTCGACCGCGTGATTCTGTTCGGCGGACTCGGAGTGGCCGGTGCGGTCGGCAATCCGCTTGCCGACACGTGGGTCTT
>DATEGJ010000109.1:0-7015 GCA_035280105.1 Thermoplasmata archaeon | reverse complement strand
CTCGCGAAGGAGGTGCAGGTCCACCCCGCGTGCCTCGGCCCGTTCGTCCTTCGCCCCGAGGCTGAAGTCGATGAGGACGATCCGACCGTCGCGAACGATCATGTTCGAGGTCGTCAGGTCCCCGTGCACAATTCCCGCGCGGTGCAGACGTCCAACGATTCGGCCGAGCGCTCGCGCGGTCGTCGTAGCGGTCGTCCCGCCTCGATCGAAAATCTCTTTGACGGTCGGCCCCGCGATGAACTCCATGACCACGGTCCCCTCGTCCGAATCGATGTCGTACAGAATCGGCACGGAGACACCGGCCGATCGCGCGTCGCTCATCAGCCTGGTCTCCATCCGGATGCGCGACCGGCGCAGCTCGTCGTCGAGGGCTTTCAGGCGATAGCCTTTCGGGATCCGGCGCTTCGCTACGGCGGGACGGCCGAGGAACTCGGTCCGCTCCAGGTCCGCTTCCGCGCCTCGTTTGATGAGCACGCGGCAAGATGCGAGGCGGCCGGGAAAAACCTTTCACCGGAGAGGCAATGGGGCTCCGATGACCCAAGTCGCCCGCAGCAAGACATCCCTCCGGATACGTCGCGTGAGCACACGCGATAGCGCGGAGTGGCTTCGCATGCGCAGAGCACTGTGGCCGACCGCCACCGCGAGCCAGCATCGCGGCGACATGAGGGAGTATCGCAGGCAAAGGTCGAAGGCGGTGTTCGTGGCCGCGAGGTCGACCGGGAAGCTTGCAGGATTCCTCGAGGCGTCGATTCGATCCGTTGCGGATGGATGCGCCACGGCGCCCGTCGGATACATCGAAGGTTGGTACGTCGACGCCGATGTCCGCCGCCAAGGAATCGGGGAACGACTGGTGCGCGCGGCCGAAGCATGGGCGCAAGCCAAACAGATGCGCGAGATGGGATCGGATTGCCTCCTCGACAATGACGTCAGCCGCCGGGCCCACGTTGCGATTGGATACGAGGAGAGGGAGCGCTTGATCCATTTCCGCAAATGGTTGTCATCCCGACGACCCCGAACGAACCGCTGACGAACGGAATTCATCGGACTTGATTCAGGAATGCACTCGAGGCCGGACCCACGGACACGGTCGACGTCGGCGCGAATTCCGGAGGCAAACATCGCGAATAGCGGGGCTCGAGGATGCGCGCTTCGAGCAACACGACGGCGGCCCGGTCGCTCTCGCTCCGAATCGCGCGGCCCGCAGCCTGAAGGACCTTGTTCACCGCCGGGTACACGTACGCGTAGTCGTACCCTTTGGCATGGCCGAACTTGCGGCTGTAGTAGTCTTTCAGCGCCTCGACCTCGACGTTCGGCGGGCTCAGTGGCAAGCCCACGACGATCACGGCCGCGAGGAGATTGTCGTGGTAGTCGACGCCTTCGCTCAACGAGCCGCCTTGGACTCCGAGCAAGAGAGCGCCACCGTCGGCCTTCGCCAACCGCAGTACCTCCACCGCGCCGTCCCGCTGGGTCTTCGTCCACTCGGGCCGCTCGACGAGGATCCGTTTCTGACCGACCCCCTGGCGGATGCGGGCCTCCGCTTCGGCGAGAAGTTCGTACGAAGGGAAGAACGTCGCCACGTTGCCCGGGGCGGACGACGCGATGGCGGTAATCTCCCGAGCGATTCGGTCGTGCATGTCGGCGCTGCGCCTCGCGTACAAGGTCGTGACGCCCGGATGGACGAGGAGGAGTCGGTTCGCCTTCGGGAACGGCGACGCGTACGTCCGTAAGAGGCGCCGGCCGTGCGCGATCCCGAGGAGGTCTGCGTACATCTCGCCGGGGAACAAGGTGCCCGACATGAGGATGCTCGCGTGGACGCGGTCGAAGACCGGCTTGCTGAGGATGCTCGGATCCATGAGACGGAATGCGAACTTGCCCTCGTGGCCTGGGACGACGAGCCGAAGGATGCCTTCGTCCTGGTCCCGCCATCGCGCGAGAAACTCCGCCACGGTCGGCAACGTGGTCGGAACCGCCCGCCGAACCGCGTCCTCCCCCGCGAACGCCACCATCTCCGTGAAGTCCGTGTAGCCGCGGCCGGGGCACTTGCGCAGGCCGTCCTCGACGGCGTCGAGGAATTCCTCCTTCCGGGCGATTCGTTCGGCGCGCAGCGCGAGGAGGAATCGCTCGAGCGATTTCGCGACCCCGATGAGCTGCTGGGCCACTTCGCCATCGATCGAACGCGCTTCCTTCGCGGCCTTCAGCAGATCCTGGACGGACAGGTCGCCGCCCAGGTGCGCTCGGATTCGGTCGGGAAGGTTATGGGCCTCGTCGACGATCAGCACGAGGTCCTCGAGGTCGCGCCCGAGTCGCGGGAGGAACCGTTCGAGGATCTCGCTGAACACATAGTTGTAGTCGCACACGACGAGGTTCGCGCGTGCCGTCGCGTCCATCGCGACCTTGTGGGGGCACACGTGGCACGCGCCGCTCGCCCGGATCAGCTCCTGGACGTGGAGGGTGCGTTGCAAGACGGCGGCGACGACCGCGGAGTTGTCGCGGGCGAAGAACGAGCAGGACCGCGACCGGACCTTCATGTCGCAGAACTCGTGGAACGCGCGACCGAAGGCCGGCGCGCCCTCCTGGAGGCACATCGACTGCTTCGCGATCAGGTCGACCGTCGCGATCCGAGGGCCTTTCGCCTCGATTCGCCGAACCGTATCGATGGCAATCCGGTGCTGGCTCTGACGCGAAGTGAGAAAGAGGACGAGCTTGCCGGCGTTCACGGCGTACTCGAGGGCGGCGACCAAGGCGACCGCCGTCTTCCCGATGCCCGTCGGCGCGTGCGCGAGGAGATGACGGCCCTCCCCGATCGCCCGTCGGGCGTCCGCGAGGAAGTCCGATTGCCCGTCCCGCACCCGGTCGAACGGCCATGGAATCTCGGCACGGACCGGCCGTACGGCGTTTGGGACCGCGAGCGCCTCCATTCCGAACCTCGATCGGGTGAGGCCTTCTGACGGCTTGCCGGTATGAGGCGCTTCCGGGGGGAGCGGACCGAAAGTACTCCCGTCGCTTGTCGTCGGAGATAATTGAGAGATAGCGCTTAAGATTCGTCTCTCACCTATATTCCGACGTGGCGCGTCGCTGCGGCGTCTGCGGGTTCCGGTCGGACAAGCCCGTGTGCCCGCAGTGCAACACGGTCCTCCTGAAAGGCCGGGCCGTCTGCCCGAGTTGCGGGACGATGTTCTCGGGATGGGTCGCTGCGTGCGACACGTGCGGTCGGTCTTTGGGACCGCAGCCCCCGCCCGTCGCCGACGGAGACGCGATCCGAGCGCTCGCCGCAATCCCCGGGATCTCGGACGACCGGGCCAGGGAACTCGTCATGAGGGGATTCCGAGACTTCTCGGACCTGGTGCGACTCGCGTTGCCGGAACGGGCGGTACGTCAAGGGCTCCATCACGCAATCGCGCGGAAGGCGATCCTCTCGGACCTCGTGGCAAAGCCGAAACGGACCGTCGACAACGGACGGTGTCCGATGTGCGGTGCCGCGTGGCTCGCCGGTGCGACGCGATGCGCGGCGTGTGGCTCACTCCCCGACCTCGAGCTCGATCCCTCCGTCGTCGAGCAGAAGCTCCAAGAGATCACGGGAGAAATCGTCGATCTCGCGACGGACGAAGACTTCCAGAGCATGCCGGAGGACGCACGCAACGAACTCGTCCGGGCGTTCGGCGGCCTGAACGAGACGGATGTGATCCGGCAGCAGTACAATCATCAGATCGAGGCGTGGCGGTCCAAGGACTTCGACGTCGAACCGCTCGAGCGACTCCTGAATGAGGACCTCGTCCACTTCCGGGAGCGGAGCACGCGATTGATCCGGGCCCAGGTCATGAAGAAGGCGGAGGCCGGGAAGTACCGCTGCCCGCTGTGCGAGGTCGTCCTCCCGAGCACGGCCGAAGAATGCGAGAACTGCGGCGCGCGGTTCTCTTGAGGACGAGCACCAATCCTAAATACGCACGGGCCGTGACGGGGTCTTGATGCGGGGACCGTACTCCGAATACGCGGCGCCCCCGGTGTACGTATACCCGGAACCGACCGGGCCGCGCCCCGGGGTTCGGTTCACCCGCCAGGAACTCTTCCAGCTCGCGGTTGCAATCTTGGCATTGAGCGGTGCGTTGACTCTCGCGAACTACATGGGTGCGCGGGCGTTCTTCACGGCGGGCGACCTCCTGATCGTCGTGCCGATCTGGTTCGTCTCGTCTCTGATCGCGGTCGGGACCGGTGTGGGTCTGCACGAGATCGCCCACAAGGTCGTCGCGCAGAGATCCGGCCACTGGGCGGAGTTCCGGTACAGCCTTCGGGGACTCGCCCTCGCGTTCTTCTTCGCGTTCTTCGGGTTCCTCTTCGGAGCGCCGGGCGCCACGTGGATTTCCGGGTATGTGACGCCGGAACAGAACGGCCGGATCAGCGCGGCCGGACCCGTCTCGAATCTCGTCATCGCGACGATGTTCATGTTGGCGGCTACCGCGCTCGCCCCCGCATCGTTCCTCAACCCGTGGGCGTACCTCCTTACCGCCATGTTCCGGTTCGTGTGGTACCTGAATGTCGTCCTCGCCGGGTTCAACATGATCCCGGTCATGCCCCTCGACGGCGCGAAGGTGTGGGCGTGGAACAAGGCCGCATGGATCGGGATCGTCGCGACGGCGGCCGCCCTGTACATCGTCGGGTACTTCTCAGGGCTCCTGTCGTTCTAAGCCCGGTTCATCGTACTGGCCAGGTAGCCGGCGCCGAAACCGTTGTCGATGTTGACCACCGCCACCCCGGGGGCGCATGAGTTCATCATGCCGAGCAACGCCGCCATTCCGTCGAAGCTCGCGCCGTACCCGACCGAGGTCGGCACCGCGATCACGGGAACGGTGACGAGACCCGCTACGACACTCGGCAACGCCCCTTCCATCCCTGCCACGACCACAATGACCTTCGCCATCTGCAGGAGCGCCCGACGATCGAGGATGCGGTGAACGCCCGCGACCCCGACATCGTACAGGCGGGTGACTTTCGATCCCATCAGCTCCGCCGTGACAGCGGCCTCCTCCGCGACCGGAACGTCCGAGGTGCCCGCGGTGACGATGAGGACCGAGCCCCGACGCGCGGGAGGCTTCTTGCCGACCGATACAATTTTCGCCGTCTCGTGGTAAGTCACTGACTTCGGGGCGAGTGCGGCCGCGAGACGTCGGTAGACGGGTTCAGACGCCCGCGTCGCCAGGACGAGATCGTGGGTCTCGCTCATCCGCCGGACGATCTCGATGATCTGCTCGGGCGTCTTGCCGAGGCACAACACGACCTCGGGGAATCCTCGCCGCAAATCGCGGTGCGAATCGATCTTCGCGAACCCGAGGTCGTCGTACGGCAGATCGCGAAGGGCCTGCATCGCCTCGCCGACCGTCACCTTCCCCTCGCGCAACTCGCGGAGGAGCTCCTCCACCCGACGCCGGTCCACGACCCTCACCGGACTTGTTCCCACTTCTCGAGTTCCAGGACGGAGCTCAGGGTGCCGCCGCGCTTGATCTCCTCGCGGATCCGGTTCTCCCGCTCGAGCACATCGAGGGCGCGGTTCGCCATCTCAACAGCCTGCTCCTGCTGCACGACGATGATGCCGGACTCGTCGCCGACGATCCAGTCGCCCGTGTGGACCCGCTGCCCGCCGCATTCAATCTCGCTACCGATCTCGCCCAGGCCTTTCGGTTCCCCGGCATGGGGCGCGACATGGCGGGTGAAGCACGGAAAGTTGAGCTCGATGATCGAGTCGAGGTCCCGGACGGCCCCGTCGATCACGACGCCGGCCACGTGTTTCACGATGCACGAGTTGCTCGCCAGCTCGCCCCACACCGCCGTCGGACCGCCGCCGACATCGATCACGATCACGTCGCCGGGTTTCGCGCGGTCGATCGCCTCGACGGGCTTCGCCCAGTCGCCGTCCGCCGTCTTGACCGTGAGGGCACGGCCCACGAGCTTCGTCCCGTGTTTGATCCGCGGACTGATGCCACTCATGACGCCGCGCTTCTGCATCGCATCCGCGAGGTTCGGGGTCGAGACCTGACGGAACGCTTCCTGGACGTCGGCCTCCGTGTACTTCTTGTAGAGTCCCGTCGGTGCGGCCTTCCGCGTCTTCATCGCTTTCTTGATCGCGCGCGTCGCCGCCATCACGTCCTCCGCTTTGATGATGGCCCCGCCAACAATGATGATCGTCGCGCCGGCCTCGACCGCTTGGACGACCGTCTCGGAGTTCAGCCCCCCCGCTACCGCAACGGGGATGCCGGTTGCGGCGGCGACGGCTTTCAGTTCCTGCAAGGGGGTGTGGGCGATCATCTGCTCGTCGATCGAGACGTGCATGTTGAGATAGTCTACTCCGAGCTTCTCAAGCTCTTTCGCCCGCGCCGGCTTGTCGACGACGCGCATGAGGTCGACCATCACCTTCGCGCCGTACCGACGCGCGGCCTTCACCGCTTCGAGAATCGTTGCGTCGTCCGTCACGCCCATCACGGTGATCACGTCGGCGCCGGCCTTTGCCGCAATCTCGATCTCGAACGCACCCGTGTCCATCGTCTTGAGGTCGGCGACGATGCCAACGCCGGGGAAGGATTTCTTGAGCTGCCGGACCGCTTCGATGCCTTCCGACTTGATGAGCGGCGTCCCCGCCTCGAGCCAATCGGCGCCGCCTTCCACCGCCTCTTTCGCCGCGAGGAGGGCCCGCTTGAGGTGCATGTGGTCGAGGGCGACCTGGAGGAGCGGCTCCATCCTTCCTGCTTACGACCCCTCACGATAAAAACGTACCGTCGGCCAACGGTGACCGCGGCGTTTCCAAAAGCCGATATACGCGCGGTCGCGGTGAGCGAGGGCATGAAGATTGGCATTCTCGGAAGCGGCGACGTGGGTCAAGCGCTCGGGCGAGGCTTCGCGAGCCGCGGCCACGATGTGAAGATCGGCTCGCGCACGCCGAAAGGCAAGGCACTCCTCGCATGGATGAAGCAAGCCAAGGGGACCGCTTCGACGGGTACGCCCGAGGAAGCCGCAAAGCACGGCGAGA
>DATEGJ010000108.1:0-8536 GCA_035280105.1 Thermoplasmata archaeon | reverse complement strand
AGCATAGGTCTGGCTGCATGTGGGCTCAGTAACTCTTTATCGCGCGCTCGCGATTCCGCACATCGAATGGCCGCCCATGTGGAGACGTTGGAGAATGGCCTGAAGGTCGTCCTCCGCCCGATCCCCGACACCAAGGTCCTGTCGACGTGGGTCGTCTACCGCATCGGTTCGCGCAATGAGGTCCCTGGCATGACCGGCTCGACGCATTGGGTCGAGCACATGTTGTTCAAAGGCGGCGGCAAGCTCGGCAAGGGCGACATCGACAAGATGATCTCCCGCCTCGGCGGCAAGATGAACGCTTTCACCGACACGGATTACACGATGTACTTCGAGACGATCCCCGCGTCCTCGATGGACACGGCCCTGATGATCGAGTCGGAGCGCATGCGCAACGCAGCGTTCGATCCGAAGGAAGTCGAGGCCGAGCGGACGGTCGTCATCAGCGAACGGGAAGGCGCGGAAAACCAGCCGGACTTCGCGGTCGAAGAGGAACTCTGGGGTCTCGCGTTCCACGTACATCCGTATCACTGGACCGCGATCGGGTACAAGCAGGACCTCGCGAACCTCGCGCGCGACCCGCTGTACCAGCACTACCTCCGATACTACGCTCCGAACAACGCCGCGATCATCCTCGTCGGAGGCTTTGACCCCGCGGTCGCGATGCAGCACATCCGCGAGGCATTCGCACCGTTGAAGCCGGAGACCCCTCCGGATCCGATGCGGCTCGTCGAGCCGGAGCAGCGCGGAGAACGGCGGAGTGACCTCGTCGGTCCCGGTCCCGCCGATCTCCTCGGCATGGGGTGGCACATCCCCGCCGCGGCTCACGACGACACGCCCGCGCTCATCCTCCTCTCGACCGTCCTCGGCGGGTGGCGGGGGCTCGTCCCGTTCGGGGCAGGCGATTGGCGGCCGCGGTCGAACCGGCTGTACCGCGCCCTCGTCGACACGAAGCTCGCGACCGATGTCAGCGTGAGGCAGGAGATGAAGATCGATCCGGCCCTGGAGATCGTAAACGTGACCTTGGCGAAGGGCGTCTCCCTCGACCGCGTCGAATCGGTCGTCGACCGAGAGGTCGAGAAGCTGCGGCGCGCGACGCCGACGAAGGCGGAGATCGAGCGCGCGAAGCAGCAGGTCCGCGCCTGGGCGCGGTACGAGCAGGACGGCGCGACGTTCCAGGGGATGCTGCTCTCCGTCGGCGAGGGCCTGGCGTCGTGGGACTTCGGCGAGCGGCTCCTCGCCAAGGTCGAGCGGGTCCGCGCCGAGGCCGTGCGGGACGCCGCGAAGCGCTACCTCGTCGACGAACATCGGTCCACCGTCCGATTCCATGCCACGGAGGCACCCGCCTGACGCTCCCCGACCGCACAGTTCTCGGGAACGGCGCGGTGCTCGTGTCGAGCGCGCTCGCGTCGAATCCGTTCATCGCGTTCCGCGGCAGCGTCCCGGCCGGCGTGGCGGCGGAAGGCGATGCCCAAGGCGTCGCGGAGTTCACCTCGCGGCTCCTGCTCAGCGGGACGCGACGTTCGTCCGCCGCGAAGCTCGCGGACCGGCTCGAGGGGACCGGGGCCACGCTCGAATTCCGGAATGGCGAGGAGCTCCTGAACTTCTCTGGCCGATGCACGCACAAGACGGCGAAGGAGACGATCCGAATCCTCGTCGAGTGCCTCGCGCAGCCGACGTTCCCGGAGCGGGAGATCGACCGCGTCCGCGTCGAGTTGCGCAACGACGTCCGATTTGAGGCGGACGATACGCGCAGTCGCGCGATGCGAGAATTGTCGAAGCTCGTGTTCCCGAACGATCATCCATACGGCCGCGACCCAAAAGGCGGCGAAGATCGCATCCGCCGCATCCGGCGGAAGGACATCGTCGCTTTCCACGAAGCGCACGTGAGTCCGGAAGGGCTCATCCTCGCGGTCACCGGGGACGTCGACCGCACGCTCCTAGAGGAGGCGATCGCGGAACCGCTCGGCCGCCTCGCTGGAGACGGCGACGGGATCCCCGCGATTCCTCCGCCGACGCGGCACAAGCCGGCGCGCGTCGCGATTCGAATGCCGCACAAGACGCAAGCCGACATCATGATCGGCGCGCCCGCGGTCCCTCGACGCCACGACGACTACTACGCCCTGAACCTCGCGAACCTCTTGCTCGGCCGGATCGGGTTGTACGGGCGGATCGGACGGAACCTCCGCGACGAGCAAGGCCTCGCGTACTACGCCTTCACGAACCTCGAGGCGCGCACGGCCGGAGGGATGTGGTCTCTCTCCGCCGGCGTGAATCCGAGGAACGTGGCGAAGGCGATTGCCTCGATCCGCGCCGAACTGGACCGCCTCCGGACGGATCCGTTCTCCCCGGACGAGATCCGGGACGGGAAGGACAACCAGGTCGGCTCGCTGACCGTGTCCCTCGAACGGAACGCGGAGGTCGCGTCGGAGCTGCACCGGATGGAATACTTCGGCCTCGGCATGGGGTTCCTCGAGCAGTACGCGGACCTCGTGCGGGAGCTGCCGGACGATCGCGTGCGCCAGCTCGCCGTGAAGTACTTCTCGGCCTCCGCGAGTTCGCTGGTCGTCGCGGGGCCGGTGGGACGCGCGCGGCTTTCGCTTTAGCGGCGCGGCTCAGAAGAGAGGGCGGTCGTCGAGGCGAGCGGGGCCTCCCACCGTGGAGGCGATCGTCTTGATTCCCAGATCCTCGATCCCGCGGCGGACCTCGTCGGCGTGGTCCGGAAGCGTGTTCACGTAGACCGTGGCACCCGTATCGATCGAGAAAAACGCCGGCAGGCCCGCGTCGCGCATCCGGCGGACGGCGAGGATGACGCGCAACGTGTCGGGTTGCCACAAGACCATCTCGCCGGTCCCCGTCATCGTGATTCCATGGAGCATGAGCGTGTCGCGCTCGGCAAGGGCACAAATCGCTCCGACATCTCGCTTCCGGATCGCGAGCTCCATCTCCGCGATCAGGCGCGGCATCTCGGCGAGGCGGGCGTGGAAGAACGGAGAGGTGAGCGCCTCGCGATGCGCGTCTTCGGTTTGTTTGAACGCCGGCACGAGAGCGACGACCATCGCGATTCGCAAGTCCTCGCCGGCCAATTGGACCGCGTACGAATCCTCGTCCGTCAGGCCCATCTTCCACTTGCTGAAGCCGCCGGTCACGGACCGGCTCGCCGAGCCGGCCCCGCGTCGAGCGAAGCGGGAGAGTTCCTCGAGGGAGAGGCGCAAGCCGGCGGCGCGGGCCGCCGCCATTGCGAGGGCCGCGAACCCCGACGCACTGGCGCCGAGACCGATGTTGGAGGGAAAGTCATTTTCCGACACCATGCGGAAGGAGCGATCGACCGACGCGAGTGCCCGGATCGGATCGACGACCGACCGGATCCGCTCCATGTCCCGCACCGTGACGTCGCGCCCGTCGATCGTTGCCATGTCGCGAGGGAAATCGCCGAACTCAATCGTCGTCCGCGTCGTGAGCGGCGCGGTGCACACGCTGATTGAATCGTGGAAGGGGAGTCGGAGGACGGGGTCGGCGAGGCCGTGGTACTTGATGAGACCCTGGATCGGATGGGCCACCGCAGTTGCCTTCATGTCATCGCGTCCAGGGCCTTCGGCAGGTCGCGATGGTCGCGGATCTCGGCGTCGGCCTTGTCCGTCGTTGCATCGGGCCAGAACCCCGTGTTGAACCAGATCGATCGCATGCCGACCGCCGTTGCGCCGGAAACGTCCGCGATGACATCGTCACCGATATGGACGATCTCGGTCGGCTTGAGCTTGAGCCCCGCGGCCGCTGCCTCAAACATGCGGGGGTCGGGTTTGCGGATGCGCCGCTCATCGGAGTACACGCGGACGCGGAAAGGCGCGGCGATCCCCAACCCTTCCTGGACTTTTGTCAGGTAGCGTCCCCAACTCCGTCCCGTGTTCGAGATCAGGCCGATCGCGAGGCCGCGTTCTTCGAGGAGAGCGAGGGCCTCCTGAATGTGAGGGAAGAGACTCGGGGGTCGCACGACGATCGCGCCGCCAATCGCGTCGCCGATCCCGGCGACGATTCGCGGGTCCCGCGCGTCAATGCGGGCGAATCGAAGGAACGCGTGAATCTGTTGCTCCGGACTCGGTTCCTGCTGCTTCGCCCACGCGGCCTCGAGCAGATCCCCTTGGCGGTCGTAGGCCCGGTACAGCGTTGGCCGGTCGGGAGTCATCCCATGGTTGCGGAGGGTCTCCTGGAGCCGTTTGATCCGAAGTTCCCGCATGGCTCTGGACTCGTCGTCCCGCGGAATCACAGCGAGGGTCCCCCACCAATCGAACGTCACGCCCCGGATGACCATGGACTCCCTAGATGTCGAAGATGACCTCGGCGATCCCCCGTTTCGGATCGACCGTCAGCCGGTGGCGGGTGACCGCCTTGATGGCGAGCTTCAGCTCGTGCCGCTTCTTGTCGATCGTCTCTCCGCGTGCTCGGCCTTGCAACGTGGGGCCGTCCACGTGGACGTCGAAGGAACGGAAGAGGTACCGCTGCGTCTCGTGAATGTACAGGAGCTCGGAGAGCCACCGGAGGAGCAGGGTCGGCGGGTCCTCGCTCTCGAGGCGCACCTCGACCTCGCCGACCGGCTTGACGGTGTCGAGGTCGACGATCAGGCTGAACATTCCTCCGGCGGCGTTCGCGAATAGCTCGTCCAGAGTCGAGCCGTACGCGCGGATGCCGACGTCCGCGGTGTGATCAATTTCCTCGTAGCGCACGCGGAGGCAAAGGCGGCCGATGATGAAAGCTCTCGCTTAGATGCCGCGATCCCGGCCCGGCCAGATCACCTTGTGCACCTGGAGCTGGAGGCGGACTTCCAACCGGTCCGCCAGGATCCATGCTGCAAGATCGGAGGGATCAAGTCCCTTCGTGACGAGGTGCGCCGGCGTCGCGGGCGAGAACAGAATCGTGGTGGCCTTCGTTGGGTGCGTCGAGAGCACGCTCTTCGCGAACTCGTAGTCGCCGCGGTCGAGAAGGACGAACTTGACCTCGTCGCAGGGACGCAGGAGTCCAAGGTTCGCGAACGCCTTGTCCGCCTTCATGCCGGAGCCCGGACACTTGACGTCCATCACGTACCGCACGCGGCCGGTCGCCCGCTCATTGGCGACGTGATTGTCGAACCCACGCAGGTCCACTTCCCCGTCCGTCTCGAACGAGTGGACGAAGGCGTCCGGAAGGCGTCGAATCGCGCGGACGATCGCGTCGCCTTGCAGCAGCGGCTCCCCGCCCGTCCAACAGATGTTCCGGATCCCGGCGAACCGCTCTTGCGCGGGACCGGCGAGATCGCGCACCGTGCGGACGAGATCCTCGACGGACGTGCGGTGAAACTCGGTCCCTTCGACGGCGTGCATCGAGTCGCACCAGCGGCATCGAAGGTTGCAGGAAAAGAGGCGGACGAAGATCGTCGGGAGGCCCACGAGGGAGCTCTCGCCTTGGACCGACACGTAGAGCTCGCTGAGGAGAAATTCCTCCGCGTTCCGGCGCGAGACGGTCGCCTGGGCCTCCATATGCGTCCGATGCGCGCCGCGAGTCTTAAGCGTTCGTCTGCCGCGGACGTTTCGCATACGGAATCGGATCGACGACGCCCGCCTCGCGGAATCCCTTGAGCCGGAGCTGGCATGAATCGCACGCGCCGCAGGCCTTCGATCCGCCAAGGTAGCAGGACCACGTCAACTCCCAAGGAACGCGGAGCGCCTCGCCTTTCCGGACGATGTCGGCCTTCGTCATGCGGATCAGCGGCGTGCGGATCCGGATGACGTTGCCTTCGACCCCGCGTTTCGTCCCGAGGCGCGCCACCTCCTGGAAGGCGTCATAGAACTCCGGGCGGCAGTCGATGTAGCCGGAGTAGTCGATCGCATTCGCCGCGATGACGATGGCGTTCGCCTCGGTGGCTTCGGCGAGGGAGAGTGCGTACGCGAGCAGGACCGTATTGCGCGCGGGCACATACGTCGACGGGATGTCATTGCCAATTTCCTCGAGCAGGCGCCCTCGGGGAACCGGGATTCGTCTGTCCGTCAGCGCGGAACCGCCGATGCCGGTCAGGTCCATCGTAACGATTCGGTGATCGGCGACGCGGAAGTGCTTCGTGAGCTGCCTCGCGGCCTGGATTTCCTTCCGGTGCCGTTGTCCATAGTCGACCGTGAGGGCGACGACCTGGAATCCGTCCGCCTGCGTCATCGCGAGGGCGGTGGCCGAGTCCATGCCCCCTGACAGGAGCACGACCGCGGACTGGGACATCGGGGAGGGAAGGCGGCCGCAACGCAAAAAGAAGAGGTCGCGACGATGCGGCTCGCCGACCCGGTCGTTATGGTTGAATAACCATAACACCAGCGCCTTGCGTGCATTTTGGCTGCGGTGTTTGCGAGTTGGCGATTCGAAACCGGCCATACCTTTACTTCTGGCACTACGAATCGCGGAACGGACGGCGCGTCCGGATCAAAGATACGTCGGACCTGCGCGGGCCAACCGGTCGTGCGATGAGGTGGTCCGACGATGCGAGGACGTACGACCGTCGAGTGATAGCGGAACTCGAGCGCGTCCGCAATGACACCCTTGCCGTGCTCGGGGTGCACGCCTCTCCGATCATGTGATCCGGTCGCACGACGAATGCCAACCCCGTCCGATTCCCTGGGTGAGGACTCCGCACCACCCGGCCCGGACGTGGTCGTCGGCCACGGCGGTGCTCATTCGCATGCCCATTGCCGTGCAATTCGATAAGGCTCGCGGTACGGTCGGCGCTTTCAGGCTCGAATCTCATCGAGCAGGTAGTCGTCCCAGTCGCGCGTCCCGACGACGATCTCGAACTCCTGCGGGGTCAGCATCGGCTGCTTGTACTGCAGGACGTCCTCGATCGCAATGCGCGGGCAGGCGGTGTTCACCCACGCATCCACGCGATAGCCTTCCAGGAATTCCGGCGATACGAGGTCCATGAGGAAAATGCTCGCGCGGCGATCGTGCTGCTCGGCGAGGGCCTTCAGCTCCCGGGCGAGTTCCATCCGGACCTGACCGAGCTTCCTGGACACGATGATGCCGAAGACCGTCGCATCCCGCGCCCGAGCGATCGCCGCGTGCCGCTGTCGCAGGATGCGGTCCTTGACCTCCGCAAGATCCCGTGCGGTCCCGCGCTCCGGGTCGGCGATGATGATCGGTTTGTCCGGGACCAAGATCCCGACCCCGAGCGGATGGAAGTCGCCGGTGCCGATGTAGAGGTACCCGTCGACGTCTTTCTCGATGACCGTTGCGGTGTGGTAGTCGCAGCCAAGGAGTTGGCCCGCGTACGCGACCCGTCGGTCCGGTTCGCCCACTTTGACCTGGTGGCCCCGTTGTTCTAGGTACTCCTGAATGGCGGGAAGCCATCCGCGGAACTGCGTCGTCGTCAGGAGTCCCACGCGCTCCGGGAGCAATGGCTCCGCGGCATCGAGGAACGCGAGCGACGTCAGAGGCGGCCCGGGGAGATCGTAGAAGAACACGTTGCGGTAGCGGAGGTGGGGCATCGGCGCGTGACCCAGGTGGACCGTCAGGTCGACGGGCATGTCGGCGATGTCGCACGCTCCGAACGACGGATCCGCGGAGACAAGGCACGTGACGCCCGCTTGGGCCTCGAGCTCCTCCGCCAACGCCACGGCCTTCGTTCTTAGTCCGACCGGGAACTGAAGTCCGACCGTCTTCGCGTTGCGACCGCGGATGACCTCGATTAACCGGTCCGTCTCGCTCATTGAGCCCACAGCACGCACGCCACCGGAGAAAAAGCTGTGCCTCGGAGCCCCGTCATTTCTTCGGGCGTTCGATCTCGAGCCGCCAGGGAGTCGGCAGTTTCACGCCGCCTTTCCGGAGCGCTTCCTTCGCGTCGTCGACGTGGTCCTCCGTCGTCGAGATCGTGAAGATCTTCGTGCCCGGTTTCACGCGTGCGGCCGTGCCGACCGGCGCTCCGAACGCCGCGCGCATGCCTTCTGAGATGCGATCCGCCCCCGCGCCCGTCGCGATCTTGTTTTCCCGGAGCACGTTGTGCGGGTACAGGCGGAGCTTGAGGTGGTACGCATTTCCTGCTTTCTTTGCGATATAGCGGTTCGCGGAGATCCGTGCGGCCTCGAGCGCGATGTGTCGGATCTGGCATTGCTCTGCCGCGACGAGATGGATTTTGACCGGGAAGTTCGTGCGCAGGTCGCCGATGTCGAACTGACTGATTCGGATGCCCGGGACCCCGCCCATGTACCGCTTCTGGGCGTACGCCTGCCCGCGGATTTCTCGATACATGCTACCAGGTTTTCGCGTCATCGGAGTCCGGAGGCGCTCGAAAGGTCCCTCGCTATTTAATCCTTCTCGGCTCCTGCGTCGAACCGAGAAAGGGTTAAGAACGGCGGCACGCGTCGCCCGATGACCGATGCAACTGGTGAAGCTCGGCGGGAGCGTCGTGACAGACAAGGCCCGCCTTCGAACGCCCCGCCGCGCGACGATCCAGCGGCTCGCGCGGGAGCTCGTCGAATCCCGTCAACCGCTCCTCATCGTGCACGGCGCGGGCTCGTACGGGCACATCCGC
>DATEGJ010000107.1:0-7666 GCA_035280105.1 Thermoplasmata archaeon | reverse complement strand
GCCATCGTAATGGTGCCGGCGATCGCGACCGGGTTCCTCTTTTCGGTCCGGAACCCGGTGGACTGGCTGCTCTTCGTCGTCTTCCTGATCGTCGCGATCTTCTACGATTACTATCGATTGAACCCGCATAAGATGCCGTGGTCCCGTCGCCGACGTTGACCGGGTGGGGTGATTACGCGAGACTAACGAATCCGGAGGCCGTAAGTAGCCCGAGAGGCTTTCACCGCCAGTGTCCCGGGAGCGGAGGGCCCTGCTGTCCGCGCTAGCCGTCCTCGCGCTGGCGGTCTCCGCCGGGCTCGCCGTCCTCTTTGTCGCCAACCTATTGCCGAGCTTCTCAATTTGGATGTGACGTCGTCAGGTCTCACGTCAGATGAGCTTCCAGTCCTTGAGGACGTCTTCCAGGTTCGGGTGTCCGATCTCGTCGAGTTCGTATCGGACGTGGACCACCCGTTTCTTCGTCTTCAGGATGCGGCTTAGGTCGATCGGCGTCCCGCTCAAGACGAGGTCGCACGGGGTCGCGTCGATCGTCTGCTCGAGCTCCTTGATCTGCTTCGGCCCGTACCCCATCGCGGGCAAGACCTTACGGGCATTCGGATATTTCTTGTACGTCTCCTTGATCGATCCGACCGCGTAGTTGACCGGGCTCACGACCTCGGCGGCGCCGAACCGCTGGGCCGCGATGTACGCGGCGCCGTATTCCATCCCGCCGTGGGTGAGGGTCGGCCCGTCTTCAATCGCGAGGACCTTCTTGCCGCGGATCACCACGCTCTCGTCCGGCGTGATTGGCGATGCAGCTTCGACGATGACGACGTCCGGGTTCACGCTTCGGACGTTCTGTTTCACGAGTTCCACGTTCTCCGGCGTCGCGGTGTCGACCTTGTTGATCACCACGACGTCGGCCATGCGGACGTTCGTCTCGCCCGGATAGTAGGTGAGCTCGTGGCCCGGGCGGAGCGGGTCCGCGACGACGATGTGCAGGTACGGCTTGAAGAACGGCGTGTCGTTGTTGCCGCCATCCCACAGGAGGATCTCCGCCTCGGTCTCGGCTTGGCGCAGGATCTTCTCGTAGTCAACGCCGGCGTAGACGACGGTCCCCTTGTCGATGTGGGGCTCGTACTCCTCGCGCTCCTCGATCGTCGTCTCGTATCGATCGAGGTCCTGGTACGTCGCAAAGCGCTCGACGGCTTGAGAGGCCAGGTCGCCGTACGGCATCGGGTGCCGCACGACCACGACCTTCTTCCCGTGGGCCCGCAAGATTCCGGCGACGCGGCGCGAGGTCTGACTCTTGCCGCTCCCGGTGCGGACGGCGCAGATCGCGACGACCGGTACGGTCGACGCGAGCATCGTCGCCTGCGCGTTCAGCAGGAGGAAGTCCGCGCCGGTCGCATTGGCAAGGGCGATTCGATGCCCGAGGTACGTGTAGTCGACGTCGGAATATGCGAAGACGCACACCTGGGCGTGGAACTTCTCGATGAGATGCGGGAGGTCCGCTTCCGGGAAGATGGGGATACCGTCGGGATAGAGCCGACCGGCGAGGGATGCGGGGTATTTGCGGGTCTCGATGCCGGGGATCTGCGTCGCCGTAAACGCGACGACCCGGTACGCCTCGTTGTCCCGGAAGACGATGTTGAAATTGTGGAAGTCGCGGCCGGCGGCGCCGAGGATGACGACGCGGCGGGGCTCGGCCACGGGCCACGGAGCCGGCGGAGGTGTAAAGCCTTTTTGGACTTCGCTCACATCAGGGCCGAATCAACCTTAAACAAGGTTAGCTTTTGCCGGATGCAAGAGGCCCAGAAGGGTGGCCCTCGAGGATCTTCCGGGCCTCGGAGAAAATTTGATCGAACATCGGCTCTGTGAGGAGTCCGGTCTGCGTGTTCCGCTGGCTCGGATGGTAGGATGCGATCACCGTGAGCGAGCCGGCGTTCCAGATTCCACGGTGGCGGAACTTCGGAGAGGGTACCGGCGTTGCGTGCCCAAGGGCCCGCCAAACCCGAAGGAACCGATTCATCGCAACGGCGCCGAGTACGACGGCAACGCGCAAGTCGGAGAGGAGACTCACCTCGCGCTCCAAGTACGGCTGACATCGAGCGAATTCGATGCGGGACGGTTTGTTCTGCGGGGGCGCACATCGGACGGCCGCAGCGATGTAACAGTCCCGCAGCTCCAATCCATCGTCGATCGACACGGAGGTTGGTTGATTTGCGAAGCCGTGGCGGTAAAGAGCTCGGTACAACCAATCGCCGCTACGGTCTCCCGTGAAGACGCGACCCGTGCGATTTCCGCCATGGGCTGCCGGCGCCAGGCCGACGACGAGGAGGCGCGCGTGCGGGTCGCCGAACGCAGGAACGGGTCGACCCCAGTAGGTCCAGTCCCGGAAGGACGCACGCTTCGTTTCCGCGATCCGCTCCCGGTACCGCACGAGCCGCGGGCACTTGCGGCAATCGACGATCTCCGAGGTAACACGCGCGAGCGAATCCGGTTCCATTCGGGCGAGACGAGATTCGAAGCAGGCGCAAAAGCCTCGCGGTACGTCATGACGTGCCGGCGCGACGCCAACGCGATTTGAAATTCGGAGGGAAAAGTACGTCTAGGGCGAGGCGACGTGCGGCATCCCGTGGCGTCTCGCAACCGCGTCTTCCTCCTGGCCATCGTCGTTGCGGCACTGATCGTCCTCGCGGGCTTGACCTACGTGATGTGGCAGTCCCTCCATCCGCCAGGCGGTGGCGGGAACGGAGTGAATCCACCGGTCCAGCTCGCTCCGGTCCAGACCGGCCTCGCGTGGCCGGTCGCCCTCGCCTTCGCACCGGACGGCCGTGTGTTCTTCGCGGAGCGCCTCAGCGGGGACATCCGGATCCTCAAGAACGGCGCGGTTCTTCCGACGCCATTCTACTCACTCGCGAACACCGACGGCTCCGGCGAACGGGGCCTCCTCGGTCTCGCCTTGGATCCTGCGTTTCCCAGCAGCCCATGGGTGTACGCGTACCAGACGTACGACGACGTCACGAACGCGACGGTATACAATCGCATAGTGCGAATCCAGGCGAGCGGCGACCTCGGCCTCTCCCACTCGGTCATCCTTCAATTGCCGCCTCTGAGCGGGGCGACGAACCACAACGGAGGCGTCATCGCGTTCGGCCCGGATGGGAAACTGTACGCCGTCGTTGGCGAGAACGCGGACCCGGCGCTCTCGCAGGATCCGATGACGCCGATGGGAAAGGTGTTGCGGATGAATTCCGACGGCACCGCGCCGCCGGACAACCCGTTCTTCGGGAGCTTGTCATGGGACAATCTCGTGTTCACGTACGGCCACCGGAATATGTTCGGCATCGCGTTCCATCCGGTCACGCACCGGGTCTACGTCACGGAGAACGGCCCGAACTGCAACGATGAGATCAACCTCCTCACAGCGGCCGCGAACTACGGATGGGGTCCCAACGCGACGTGCTCGACGCCGCCGCAGCCTCCGGCGAACACGAACCGCGACGGCGCGAACCCGGTGATGCCAATCTGGTGGTGGGGGCCGACGATTTGCCCAACGAATGCCGCGTTTTTCACCGGACCGCTCCTGCCGCAATCGCAGAACCACTTGCTCGTCGGCGCGTGTAACGACAACCGCCTTCGCGACTTGACACTCTCCGCCGACGGCGCATCGGTCGTGAATGAGTCGACCGTCCTGACCGCGCCGGCCCCGATCCTCGATGTGGAAATGGGCCTAGACCGATCCCTCTGGATCACGACGCCCTCCGCCATCTATCGACTCGTGGCCGCTCCGACGATCATGGGTGGATTCGCGATGGCGCCGCTCGTTGTGGTCACCGTCATGGCGGCAATCGCCGGACCCGCGGTCCGCGAAACCCCATCGAATGTGCGTCCTGCGAGCCGCGTCCGCAATTCCTCCCGGAAGCCTTAGTATCCGCAGGTCCTTTCGGCGGCCCGATGCCGGCGTACCACATCCCGAGCGATGATCAGGTCCGGCAGAGTCTGACTCGGGTCTTCAGTACGCGGCAGGTCGTCGACAGCCAGCGCAAACTGAAGCAGCTCGTCGAGAAGGACATGAAAGGCGACGAGCGATACCGCGTCGGCGAACGTCGGTTGCGGCTCCTCGCGCTCGACTCGGACCTCATCGACCTCGAGACCCTCGCCCGCGACTCGAAGAAGATGCGCTCGCTCGTCAAATGCCCCGTCTGCGGGACGCGCCTCAAGAAGGTCCGGAACATGACGGTCTTCGGCGGGACGGTCACCCTCGGATACCGGTGCGAGCGGTGCAAGTATTGGACGGGACTGAAGCCACGGATCCCGACGCGCTACATCTTCACGAGGCGAGCCTGATGCGCGTCCGTTACGAGGGCGGCTTCCTTCTGCAAGAGGCGCTGAAGGAAGTAATCCTCGATCCCTTGCGCAAGACGCCGGGGAGCATCGTGAGCCACGGGCACATGGATCATCTCACGTCGGGCGGCGTGATGACACCGCAGACGCTCGAGGTCCTGAGGATTCGACGCGGCGGCACGGGCCACGAGCTCCCGTACGGCCAGGAGATCGAGATGAACGGCTTCCGGGTCGTCCTCAAGGATGCGGGACATGTGTTCGGATCCGCCATGATCCGCGTCGACGACCTCCTGTACACGGGCGATTTCAACCCGGAAGGCGGGGCCACGTGCGGGAAAGCGCAACCCGAGTTCGTCCAGAGCCTGATCGTCGACGCGACGTACGGCCGACCGGGGTACAACTTCCCGCCGAAGCACGACGTCGAGGCGGACCTCCTGAACTGGCTTGAGCTCGAACTCGCGAACGGGCCGGTCGCCCTCGGCGGGTACGAGTTCGGCAAGAGCCAGGAACTGATCGCGCTCGTGAATCGCCTCGGGGTCGAGGTCGCGGTTGCCGACAAGATCGCCGACCTCGCGGACGTCTATGCGCGGCACGGGATCGCGTTGCGGTACCGGCGCCTATCCGAGCTCTCGGAGTCCGAGCAGCGCGATCCGCGCGTCTACATCCTCCCGCCCGGATGGCTGCGGCCCCCGCTCGACGACAGTGTATCGTGGCTCGGGTCGATCGGCCTCCGCACGGCGTATGTGAGCGGCTGGTGCGCGTTCATGGACTACACGCGGCGATACGGGATCGACGCACAGTTCCCGCTCAGCGACCACGGCGACTTCGAGGACGTCATGTCGTTCATCGAGGCGTGCCGTCCGCGGCGTGTATACACCGCGTTCAGTAGCGCGAAGGACCTCGCGAAGGCGGTCGAACGCCGCTTGCACATCAAGTCAGAGGCACTTCTCTCGAGGTGATGCATGGAGGCGAAGCGCGAGGGCAACGTCGTCATGGTGAAGCTCTCGGACGGAGAGGACCTCTTCTCGAGCCTGGAGGCCACCGCAACGCGGCACAACATCGGGAGCGGCGCGGTCCTCTGGGGAATCGGGATGCTCCAAGCGTTCGAAATCGGATTCTTCGGGCCGAAGGGATATGAGAAGACCGTCTACCCGGGCCGGCACGAACTCCTCGCCTTACACGGGAGCGTCGCGATGCGCGGAGACCCGAAGCTCCATCTCCATGTGGCGATCGCCGGACCCGATCACGCAGTGTTCGGAGGGCATTTGTTCCGCGCGAAGGCGGCGGTGGTGAACGAGATCTACCTCACGCGATTCGATTCGATCCAATTCAATCGACGTCTCAACGAGGCGACGGGATTGCGGGAGCTCATCTTCGATTGACGGCGTGCTCACTGCCACGTGGCCCGATCGATCTCGCGTTCCTGTTTCGTCTTTTTGCGGAACTGCTTGTAGTGATCTCGACACAGGTGTACGCGTCGGGTGTCCGCGATCATTCGCAGCTCGGGGAGGACTTCCTTCACCTTTTTCATCGAGAGGGAGCGCTTCGACTCCTTGCCACAACCTTGGACCCCGCACACATCGCCCGCGGGCATAGATGCGCCGATGTCGCCCCCGATATTTGTAGATGCGCGGTCTGAAATTTCAACGGGGAACGTCGTCACGTATCCCGGCGGCGGAAGATGCGCGCGGCGGCGCCCGCGACAACGATCACGGCGAGCATGAAGGCGAGGGCCGAATCCGCTTGGAACGAAACGGATGGCGGCGACGCCGCAACGCTCTCCACGTCGATCGAGGTCGGCGCGAGGCTCGGCAGGTAGAGGGCGATGACCGTCCCGGGGAGCGGTAGAATCGAGTACGTCGACACACCCGCCTTCGTGGCGGGCGTGTAGAAGAGTCCGAGCGTGTCGGCCGTGCGATTCACGACGACACCGTTTGCGCGGACGGTGAACTTCCGCGCGGCGTCGGCCGGCATCGTTGCGTCGTCGAACGCTAGGAGGACGACCGCGCCGCCGGATCCCGTGCAAGCGAGGTCGACGGATGCCCGCCCATGGGTCACCGCGAGCGGCACGACGGAAAGGTCATTGCGGTAGTGGGCGCCGTTCTGGAGCCATTGACCGTCATGGGTTGCGATCATCTCGAGTTCCGCGACGAGTTGGCCGGTCGCGATCGCATCGAGGACCGCTCGCCACTCCGCCCGGTTCGGGCTCGCCTCCGGAACAGCTTTGAAGATCAGTAGGTCCGTCGCCGCCATCCGTGCGGTAATCGTCGTTCCCATCAGGTCAAAGGTACCGGCACCCAGCACAAGGCGGGCCTGCACATCGCCGATCTCGTACGACATCGACGATGCGGGCCACGCATGCTGCGCGCTGTGCTGCGTCAGGTTCGCCGCCGAAGCGGGCAGCCTGATCGTCACCGTGCGCGCGATGTCGGTCCGCACCATCAGGAGGCCCGTGGGATCGTCGTGGGCGGTGACCTCGACCTGCATCCCTTGGGCATCGAAGATCGGGCCGAGGATCGTCGGCGCTCGGGTCGGAAGGAATCCGCTGATCTCGATCGAGCCCATGTACATCGTCGGATCGAGGACGGTCGTCGAGAGATACGAGGAGATGGAACCCGAGGCGGCGTTGTATTCGAACTGGATGTAGGCACCGGAGACGCGGCCGCGGTCGTACGAGAAGGACGCGAACAACGACGACACGAACGGGGCGCTGCCGGTCGGAGCGGCGCTCGAATCGGACGCAGAAATAGGGAGGAGGGCGGGAGCCCCGTGAGAGGGGGCAGATCCGCTGAACGCGAGCGGCAGAAGCGAAAGCACCGTGATTGCTGCCGCCGCCTGGGCAAGATATGCGCACGCGGCTCGTCCGTCCTCCATCGGTGCACCAAGGGGCCTATCGAGCATATGGTGGTTTTGGTCCGATTCGCCGACTCCTTGGGACGTGTTTCGAACCCTGATTCTCAGGACCCTTGGACCGTTAATCGACCGGCGTACGAAAAGTATCTTTACGAGGAATCCGCATAGGCACCTGCATGGGCCCTCTGGACGTTTTCCTCCGGGTTTCCTTCGCCGGCTTCGCGGCGATCCTCGCGTCGGTTTCGGTCAAGTCGTATGTCCGGCACCGCGAACGGAGATTTCTCCTGCTCACCGCCGCGTTCGGCATCTTCCTCGCGCAGGGCGTCTGGTTGCTCGCGGAGATGGCGACACAGCCCTTGTCATCGATCGGATCGGCGTGGCTCGCGTTGGATCTCGGGGTCCTCGTGGCCTTGTATCTTGCACTTCTGCGGTGATCGAAATGTCCGAAGGACTTGAGTTGGAGAGTCGGCGACGGATCTATGACTTC
>DATEGJ010000106.1:0-5825 GCA_035280105.1 Thermoplasmata archaeon | reverse complement strand
CTTGCCCGCACCACGGAGGTCTTCAGCCTCGCGACCTTACGCGAACCGTATCGCGTGGAGGGAAAGAAGACGATGCTCTTCGAAATCTGGGAAGCACTCGAAAGAATGCCCGATTGGATTCTCTTTCCGACCGGTGGCGGCACCGGGATCGCAGGGATGTGGAAGGCCCTGCAGGAACTTCGACAGTTAGGATGGTACGAAGGCCTCTGGCCTCGAATCGGGCTCGTGCAATCGGACGGGTGTGCGCCGCTCGTGGAGGCTTGGAAGCAGGGGAAGACGAAAGCCGACCCCTGGCCTCATCCGACGACGAGGGCCTCGGGATTGCGCGTGCCCGCGACGATCGGGGATGGGATCGTCCTCCGGGCGCTTCGTGAGACGCGGGGCGCCGGGATCTCCGTCTCGGACGACGCCATGGCGGTGGCCTCAGAGGACCTCGCGGTCATGGAAGGGGTCAGCGCATGCCTCGAGGGAGCAGCGACGTTGGCGGGTCTGCGTCGACTCTTTGATGAAGGAACGATCACATCCGACGACCGCGTCGTCCTGGTGAACACGGGATCGGCTCGAGAGTCCTCGGCTCGTCGGGCGAGCGACCGAGTCGTTCGGACGGCTGACGAGATCCGCTCGTACCTCGAGCTCAGGCCGAGAGCTTCCGAACTTCCTCAATGACTCGCGCGTTGTCCGGAGGGACCTTCGGGTCCTCGGTGACCCACTTGAAGCGCACGCGCCCATCTCGATCGAGGACGAAAACGGATCGCTTCGCAACTCCGTGCAATCCGAACGACCCGAACGCGTCGTATTGCACGTCGTAGGCGGCGCTCACGGTGCGGTTCCAATCGCTGAGCAGCGGGTAGTTGAGGCCGTTCTGCGCCTTGAAAATGCGATGGCTGTGATGGCTGTCCGTGCTGATTCCAAAGACCTTCGCTCCGTACTTCTGGAGGTCGCCCATCGAATCCCGCATCGCACAGAGTTGTCCCTGGCACACGTTCGTGAAGTCGAAGACGTAGAACGACAGGACGATGGGGCCGTGACCGAGTTCCTCCGAGAGTCGGACGGGCTTTCCCTCATCGCTCAGCATCGTGAAGTCCGGCGCTCTTTCGCCAACCTCGACCGTTCGAATCACCTAGTTCGTCGCCCAAGAAACAGACGGCGATAACCCTTTCGCTCTCCCGATTGCGGGCACGCCGGCCGGTGTCCGGAAACGGGCGGTGGCGGCGGGGCGGAATGTATATCTAACGGCGGTCGCCCATTCGGGCCTGGAACGAGAAACCGCATTTCGAACGCCCGTTCGGAAATTCGTCGTGCACAAGTTGGGGGACCGATGGCGAAGTACGTGCTCGTTGCCGACTACACCCTGATGACGGATTATCGCGGGGTGCCGCTCGCGACGTTCTTCAGCTGCATCCCGACGGACTACTGGCATTCGCGCCTCGTGTTCCGGATCCTGGCGAATCCGCCGAAGCTCGACGAGAACGGGCACCCAATCCGGGTGCCGTACGGTCTTCGCAAAATCGAGGCTTCGCTCGTCCGGGCGTTCGGTCGCGACGCGGTCGTCATCGCAGATCCCCAGACCGTGGACCGATACATCTCGGACGACACCGAGGTCGTCGGGTTACACTCCATGGACCCATTGGGCCTCGGTCCGGTAAGCATGTCGTTCACGATGGGCGGCGTCCTCACGCCGTACACGAAGGCCATGTTCCTCGAGCTCGCGCGGAGCGTGCAGCGACCGGGGCGGAAGTACAAGGTCGTGCTCGGCGGACCGGGCGGATGGCATTTCGACTATCGCAAGGGGATGCAGGCATCCCTCGGAATCGATCATATCGTCCACGGTGAGGTGGACCACCTCGTCCCCGAGATCTTCGAACGCATCGCGGCCGGCGACGCACCGCCCGTCATGCGGTACACGAACGCCACCGCTCCGTCGACGGATCAGATCCCGAAAATCCTCGGCCCCACAATGCACGGCATGAACGAGGTCATGCGGGGCTGCGGCCGTGGATGCGAATTCTGTGAGGTCACCTTGCGCCGCTCGCGGTACTTCCCACTCGACTACATCGGCGACGAAATTGCGGTGAACACGCGAATCGGAGAGACCTCGATCCAATTGCATTCCGATGACATCTTCCTCTATCAACTCGAGAACTGGAGGACGATGGAACCCAACGAAGACGCGGTCCGGGACCTGTTCAAATTCGTCATGGGGCAGCCCGGGGTCGACCACTGCTATCCGACTCATGGCACTGTCAGCGCGGCGGTGACGAACCCGGACCTGATTCAAGACATCGCCCAGATCGTCCATGCGGGTCCGAACAAGCTGATCGGAATCCAGAGCGGGATCGAGACAGGGAGCCCGAGCCTCTCCCGCGCCGTCTTACATCGCAAGGCCGCGCCATTCACTGCGGAAGAGTGGCCGGACGTCGTCGTCCAGGGAACGGAGATCCTTTGTCGAAACTACTGGTATCCTGCGTATACGATCATCCTCGGGCTTCCGGGCGAAACGCCGGAAGACGCGTGGATGACCGTCGACCTCATCGATCGGATGGAGCAAATCCCGAACGGGCATTTCATCACCGCGCCGCTGACCTTCGTCCCGATCGGAGTGCTTCGGGGCGAGGAATTCTACAACCTCGACGAAATGATCGATGAAGCGCGCTTCAATGTGGCCTATCGGGCCTGGCGACACATACTCTTGGAAGTCGACCACGACCTTTGGCGGCTCACGAACCTGCCGGGGCCGATGAAGGCGATGGTCGTTGCCACAGCGCGATTGGGCGGCCGCTACATCCTGGGAATCATGCGCCGCTATGCGCAGAACAAAGGGTTTCGCATCCGCGCACCGGCGACGTCGCGCCGCCAAGCGGAAGGCCACACCGTGAGTTTCCCAGCCGCCTGATGGACCGATGCCGCGATGGGAGGGTCAAGCTTCAAGGCGCGCGGTGACCGACTGGCCGCCAATCTGCGCGAACCCCATTGACGTGTACAAGTCAATCGCGGGATCGTTCCCGATTGTTACGTACAGGGCAATGCGCGGACTATCCCGCTGCGCCAGCCGGTTCATGGCGGCGGCCAGCAGCGCACGGCCCAGACCCTTGCCCCGCCTCGCCTTTGCCACGCCGAGTTCCGCGACGAGTGGCATCGCCATCCAGTCCGTGATCAGAATCGCACCGATGAGCCGACCCTCGTCGAGGGCCACGTAGGACGCGTCGGGCATGAACCGCCCTGAGTCTCCCTTGAAGAGCCCGGTCACGTAGTCCCGCCATTCGGCTTCGGACCCTGCATGTAGACCGAACGCCTGCTCGATGTGGCCGTCGTAGACTTCCATCAGGAATTTCGTCAATCCCGCCACCTCGTTCTCCTCGGGCGGCACAAGGCGCACGCCTTCGGGCGGCGAGTGCCTCGCGGTCGGACCTTCCATGCGCATCCGAGCGAAGAGCCGACGGAACCCCAGGTTTTCGAATGACGAGGCGTACCGATCCTCGAAGTGGGCCGAGAGAGATGACGCACCGGTCGAGCGAAGGAAGTCGACGCACCGCAACACCGCGGTCGTCGCCTCGGCGGCCTCGGAAGGGATCATGGAGAAACCCGAGATCTCGGCCGGGCCCAACCGAACGGTCCCGATGATCCGACCGCCTTTGCGGATCGCAAAATGCGTGCGCTGCTCCTCGGCCGGCAGGGCCAGATATCGATCCAGGTGGAACGTCAGGTCGGCCGTTGGCAGGTCGCCCCGGCCGGAGACGAACACCCGCCAATAGGCGTGGGCGTCCGCCGGAGAAAGCGGCTCGAGGGAGAGGGACACGCTCCTCTGAGCGAATTGGCCCACATGAAATCTTCGGACCTCGCGGAGACTTTATCGGGGGGAAGGGCCATCGAAGAAGCGATGGATTTCGGCCTCAGCGAAGCCCAGGAAATCACGCGCAAGACGGTCCGCGATTTCGCCGAACAGGAGATCGTCCCGAAATCGCATGAGTTCGACGAGAGTCAGGAGTTCCCGCATACCTGGGCGAAGAAGATGGGGGACCTCGGGCTCATGGGCGTGTTCGTCCCCGAGAAGTACGGCGGTGCCGGCCTCGACACGGTCTGCTACGCGATCACGATCGAGGAGCTCTCCCGCGGCGACGCGAGCGCCGGCGTCATTGCAGCGGTCTGCAACGGACTCGTCTGCGAGCCGCTCCTCCTGTACGGAACCGAGGAACAAAAACGGAGGTATCTCGTGCCCGTGGCTCGAGGCGACTGGATCGGCGCGTACGCCCTCACTGAACCCGGGAGCGGATCCGACGCCGCCGCGATGCGGACGACCGCGAAGCGCAACGGGGACGATTGGATCCTGAACGGCACGAAATCATTCGCGACGAATGGATCCGCGGCCAAGGTTGTGATCACCTACGCCCGGACCGGTCCGAAGAAGCACGACATCTCCGCCTTCATCGTCCCCACGGACGCCGCCGGCTTCTCCGTCCTGAAGAAAGAGAACAAGATGGGGATTCGAGCGAGCGACACGGTCTTGCTCGGGTTCGACGAATTGCGGCTCCCGCCGGAGAATCTGCTCGGGCAGCTGCACAAAGGGTTCATGATCGCGATGGCGACGCTGGATGGCGGCCGCATCGGGATCGCGGCCCAGGCGCTCGGCATCGCCCAGCGAGCTCTCGAGGAATCCGTCAAGTATGCCAAGCAAAGGGAGGCGTTCGGCCAGAAGATCGCCGAATTCCAGGCGATCCAATGGAAGCTCGCCGACATGGCCACCGAGATTGATGCGGCACGGCTGCTCACATACCGCGCCGCGAGGATGGAGGACCTCCAGCGGCGGCATACGTACGAATCGAGCGTCGCGAAGCTGTTTGCGTCCGAGACCGCGCACCGCGCCGTCGACGCGGCCGTCCAGATCCACGGCGGATACGGCTTCATCAAAGACTACGCGGTCGAGAAACTCTACCGCGATCAACGCGTCACGGAGATCTACGAAGGCACGTCCGAGGTGCAGCGGCTCGTCATCGCGCGCTCGGTCCTCGGAGTCTGATCTCGCGAGAGCGCGAACGCTTATGCTCCCCTCGTGCGTCGCGTGAGGCGATGCCGACCCGGGTCCTGTACATGGCTGAGCGCCACGGCCAGGAGCCGGATCCGTGTTACGCGCAAGAGTTCGACGCGCGGATCGTTGAACGGGGCCCGGACTTCGTTGTCCTGGATCAGACCCTGTTCTACGCGGAGGGCGGCGGACAGCCGTATGATACCGGCGTGCTTCGCAGCGGGAATGCGGATTCGAAAGTCCTCCGGGTCACGAAGGAAAAGGGAGTCATCCGCCACTTCATCGACCGGATGCCTGCCTCGGACGACGTCCACGGGATCGTAGATTGGGACCGCCGGTACAAGCACATGCGCATGCACACGTCGCAACATCTGATGTCGGGCCTCGTGTTCCGCATCTTTGCCGCGCGCACCGTCGGAAACCAGATTCACGCAGATTACAGCCGCGTCGATTTCCAACCCGCCAACTTCACCCCCGAGGACCTGAAACGCATCGAGGACGAATGCAATCGCGTGATTGCGACGTCCCAGGAGGTGCGGATCTACGAAGAGGATCGCGTCGCGGTCCACAACAAGATCGAGGACCGAGCGCTGCTCGATCTCATTCCGGAATCGGTTCGCCGCCTCCGAATCATCCAAATCGGAAACGCCGACTACTGCCCGTGTGGCGGGACGCACTTGAAGAATGTCTCGGAAATCGGCAAGGTCCACATCCTCGACAAGCGATCGAAAGGGAAAGAAACAGACCGTGTCGTGTACGAGCTTCGGCCGGCGTAATCAGTTCATCGCGGCCGGTCGGGGCAGAC
>DATEGJ010000105.1:0-6385 GCA_035280105.1 Thermoplasmata archaeon | reverse complement strand
TTCGGTATAGAACCGGAGGGATCCGTCCATATCCTTCACGCGGATGCCTGTGTACCGGAGGCAGTAAGCACGCATGAAGGGGGAAGGTTCGGGACCGGCTTAATGCCCGCGAGTCCCCCGCGTGACCGCCAGAGACGGATCTTCCCGTCCATTGTCAATCGCTACTGCATGCAAGCATTGCAGCCCGACTTGCGTATGCTCCCGACGGGGAGCGGCCTTGCGCACCAGTCGAATCCCGGCGGGGAGCCGACCAATAATGGCGATGAATCCTCGCACGAGGCTGCCCCAACCAGCGACGACCCTCACCGATCTTGCCGTTCGATCTCAAGGGCCGATGCCGAACTCGGTCCGATGCTCGCGTTCGGGCTCCGACGCTACGTCGGTACGAGGATGACAGGTCCCTGATTGGCAGGACGGTCACCTTGCCCGATCCTGTAATTTACACTGTCCGTCCGGCGCTTCTTCGCTTGCTCACTAAGGTACCGGCTCGGCTCATCCCCGTTGTAATCGGCTGCGTCGGTGGGGTACGCTGAGGGAGGGATTCGAACCCCCGAGGGCCTTGCGGCCCACCAGATTGCAGGTTTGGTCTGGTGTGTCGCCACACCAAATCTCAAGTCTGGCGCGTTTGACCGGGCTTCGCTACCTCAGCGGGCGCAAGATTGTCCCGGGCAGGAAATACCTATTGGGTCTTCGGACCGATCCGCCGAACCCCATCGAGTTGGTCGGCGTAAGACTCCCAATCCACCGCCTTCGTTGTGAGCCGACGGGCGCGCTCTGCGAGACGATTTGCCTTGACCCGCGCGTTCGCCGCCTTCTGACGAAGCTTCGCCGTCTTCGCAAGGTTTTCCAAGCGAGGAGCCGCGCTGTTTTCTTGACTTTCTTCGCGAGAGAGCGGACTCTCTTCGCGTGACGTCTGTTCCATGACCCTTGACCCGGTGTTTGGGAATCCCGGCCCCGCTTCGACCATGACTCGTACATTCGTGATCTCGGGATAAAGGCCTGTCGTCCGAGCAGCGATCGGGTCTGTCCGGGGCCGCAACCGATCTAGGGCGATATCCTGTCATCGTGCGCGATGGCCCCGACGACCGCATCCATTTCAAACGCCATCACAGGCTGCGCGAGCGAGTAGGTTTCGAGGATCCGCGGATGGATCTCTCCAAACCGGCCCGATTCTCGACCGTGGATTACGATCGCGGCCGCTCGCCCTGCGATGAAGTTCTCGTCCGCGACGGGTTCGACCTGCGCATCGCGCGCGAGGTCACGCACCAGGCTCAGTACGAGGGACTTCGCTTCCGTGAACGAGGCTTTGTGGTGGATCGCGGCCGCGGCAACACGCCGGACATTGCGCGCGTCGACCACAACATCCGCGATCTCGAAAATCCGTTGAGGTAGCTCGCGATGCTTGTTCAGTCGAAAGATGTTAAGCAAGGCTGGAAGCAAAGACGACCGCAGGGTCGTCAGTTCTTCGGAGATCGGGTTCGCAATGACGACCCGTTCGGGCGCGACGAAACCGTCCTTAGGCGACGACACCGTCAGCGACATTACCTCCTGGTACCCGTAGCCAATGAGGAGGACTCGCAGCATCTCGGTAATCTCATCGGCCAGGAGCGGATCACCGATCGTCTGGCGCCGGGGAAGTCCTCGGGGGTAGCGATCATAGCCCCAGGCGATCGCGAGATCTTCGGCGAGGTCGACCTCGTGGAGGAGGTCGAGACGAAAGGCCGGCGACAGCACGGCAATCTGCTCACCGGTGGCGCGGGCATCATGTCGCATTCGCCGAAGGAATTCGACAGCCTCAGCAGGCTTAATCGAAAGGCCCAACAGTTCGTTCGCGCGACGCAAATCGAGCACATGCGCCAGCGGACTCAGGTCCGGCATCTCGAGTATTCTGTCGGGGTACTTTGTGTGGACCTGCTCAATTCGGCCTCCTCGTTCGGCAAGCGCGGTCGTGACGATCGCCAGGCAACCGGTGACCGCGTTGAGGTCAGTCCCGGTCACATCGATGAACAAGTTACGCGTGTCGGCCGTGAGCTGCGTCTGAATGCCGTTGATCACGGGAGGGAAGCTGAGCACGCTGCCGCGAACGTCCGTGATGATCGGGAACAACGGCTTCGACGCGACGAGGTGCGCATATTCCCGTCCTTTCTCGTGCTTCGTCAGGATGTCGAGCAAGTCCATTTCTTCGGCCATCCCGAGTGGCGTGAAGCGGACATCCGTTGGAAGCGTCGCCTTGTACGTGAAGGGCGGGGTGACCTTGTCCAGGTCGTGAATCCCAATCGCGACCTTCCTCCGTTTGCGCCCGACGGTCAGGTGTAGCTTCTCTTGGAGGTCGACGAGGGATCGGAGGGAATCCTCGTCGAAGTCGAGACCTCGGACGATCCCGCCGACGCCGTACGGGCGGACATCGGTCAGGTTGGGCGCGACGACGAAGTCGATTCGGGCCGACTCAACGGGGTAAGCGGGCAGGCCGAGCTCGAGGCCCAAATATCCGCGAAGTCCGCGGGCAATCCCTTCCACGGAATAGAGGTCCGGGCGGTTCGGGAAGATGTCGAACGTCATCACGTCGCCATGGACGCCTTCGGGGCCCGCGCCCATGAAGGTGATTCGATCGACGCACTCCTCGAGGGTCAGGCGCCTCCCGAGCAGCTCGAGGAGATCCTCGTACCGGACGTCGACGTTGGTCACGGGCGGCTCGCATGATATCTACCTATAAATAAGGTTTCAGAACGGGACCCTGCATCATCGCGAAAGTCAGAACCGCCACTCGCGTTCAGCGTTCTGACGAAGGATTGAAATGCTCCCAATCGTTTCGACGACGCATGGGGGAGCTCGACGACACGGATCGGGAGATCCTCGATCTCCTCACCGTCGACGCTTCCCGCAGCATCGCACAAATCGCCCGTGAGCTCGAGATGCCGCGCCCCACGGTCCAGTATCGGGTTCAGAAGATGCGGGACCGCGGGGTCATTCGCTCGATCAAGGCGATTCCGGACTACGCGAAACTCGGAAAACCCGTCACGGCCTTCGTCCTTGTTAACTTCCTGCCGAACCCCGACGTCTCGCAACGCGAGGTCGCGGAGAAGATTTCGAAGCTCGTCGGCGTCCATGAGGTCCACGTGATCTCGGGCGAGTGGGACCTTGTGTTGAAGGTCCGCGCTTCGTCGATGGAGGAGCTTGGGCGGATGGTCATCGACCGTCTCCGCGGCATGAAAGGGGTGGGCCACACCGTGACCTGCGCATGCTTCACCGCCGTGAAAGAATAGCCGGTTCCATCGATTGGGAAAACTCCGGAGAGTGGGCCCGGCCAGATTTGGACTGGCGACCTTCCGGTTATCAGCCGGACGCTCCAACCGGGCTAAGCTACGGGCCCGCGGTCCGGCGCAAGACGATGACCTGAGATAAACGTTCTCTCCGGGTCCGGGAGATCGTCATCAACCACCGGTTCGCGACGGCGTCTTTGGGCAAAGTCCCGAACGTTGCAGCACAACCGCCGGCGTTTCCAGTGCCACCGCGTCAGAGGTCAGCATTGCGCTAGGTCCCGATGATGCAAGGTTGCCGGAGAGTCGCGACGCGGCTACACTCTCCCTGTCTCAATAACCGCACAGAAACCCTTATTATCACCACGCCAAATCGGACGGAACGGGACTACATGGAGGTCCTTGAGGCCATTAAGTCGGTGAAGAGCGTGAGCAAGTTCAAGCCCGATCCGGTCCCCGAACAAAAAGTCCAGTCGATCGTAAGCGCCGCGCGGTTTGCTCCGTCCGCGGAGAATCTGCAACCGTGGCGCTTCATCGTCGTCTCGGACGAGGACCTGAAACGCAAACTCGCAGGCGCCTGCACGAACTCGAAACACATGGCCGACGCGCCACTCGTGGTCGTCGCGTGTGCTCGGCTCGACGAGGCGACTGCGATGATCGGCGGATACATGAATTCGTATCCGGTCGATCTGGGCATGGCCCTTGCGAACGTCACCGTCGCGGCAACGAGTGAGGGGTTAGGGACCTCCTGGATCTTCGCCTTCAACGAGGAGAAGGTGAAGAACCTCCTGAAGATCCCGGCCGATGCCCACGTGGTGGGGTTGACACCGTTGGGCATCCCGGAGGCGTTCGAACCTCCGGCGGGTAGGAAACACGTCTCGGAGATCCTCACGTATAACGCGTACGAATGAGGCGATCCGAGGATCCGACGTCCTCGAGCAGGCATCGATGGCCCAGCGCGCCCTCACTCCCGGCAACGCCGCCTTCTGCAGCGAATGCGGAGCGGAAACGCTGCCGGACGCCGCCGCGTGCGGCCGCTGCGGACAACCGTTCGACGGCTCGATCCAAGCGATCCTGTGTCCCATCTGCAACTCAATCAATCCGGCCGGTTCCGTGGAGTGCGTGAACTGCAATGCGAAGTTCCCCGATCCCGCGTCGCTCCCCGGCCCGCGTCCCGCGCCGGAGGCCGCGCCCGCTTCGCCGGAGGAGGAATACCTCCGCAAAATCCTGCAATTGAGCCGTGAGAAAGCGAAGGCCCGGACGTCCCCGTCGCTCCGTGCGAGTGCCGAGGCGGCGAATGCCGAGCCCGCCTCGTCCCTTGAATCGGACCGCGCGGGGGACGAGATGGAGGACACGCTATGGAAACTCGCGGAGCCGTTCGACAAGATGCTCGAACGTCGGAGACGACGACTCGAGCAGATGGACGCCCTCATTGACCGGGCCCGAGCGCGCATCGGGACGCTCGAGGGGTCTGCAAACCCAATCGAGGCGCGCGAACGCGACGAGCTCAAGCACCAGATCGAGGAGCTGCTCCTCGAGAAGGAAGACATCCTAAAGCTCGAAGAGGGCCTCGTCGACATGGAGAACACGTACCGCAACATCCTTCGGATGCAACAGGACGAGCTGAAGGCCCGCGAGACCTCGCTCCGGAGTCGCATCGAGGCATTTCGCCGAGAGCTCGAGAACCGCGAGAAGGCGTTTGGCCAACTCAAAGAGCGGGAGTCCGACATCGTTCGCCGAGAGGACCAGTTCCGAAGTGTGATGAATCGAATCCATGAACGCGAGCGGGACCTCGAGAAACGCGAGGAGCTTCTGAGGGACAAGTCCCGCTTGCTCGATGAGCGCCACCATGCGTTGAGCGCGGCGGAAGTCGACATCGAGCGTCGGCGATGGGAACTCGAGCAGAGGGTGAACGCGGGACGCCCGGGAGGAAAACCGCCGATGACAACGGTGACGGTCAAGCCTTCCGACCAGGAGCTCACGGAACTGAAGGGCCGTGTGTTACAGCTCGAGGAGCAAATGGAGCATGCGGTCGAGGAACGGAACCGCTTGGCCCAGGAGACGAAAGAACTCATCGGCCTCCGAGAGGAACTCAAGGTCGTCATGAAAGACCTCGACGAGATGCTCGGAGACCTTCCACCGGACAAGATCAAAGACTTCGCGAAGTCGGAGAAGTTCGTGCTCTACGAGCGGATTCTCGAGCAATTGCAGCTGTGAGGGACGATGGGACTTCGAGAGAAAGCCCGCAAGTCGCTCGATTCCCGGGGAGACGTCGAGGAACCGCAAGCCGACGAGATGGCGGAGAACAAGGCGGATATCGAACGAATCGAGGCGGAAGCGAAAGCCCGCGAAGAGGACCTCGAACGAGAGCTCGGTGACGCCCGCAAGCTCTCTGAAGCGAAGTCGGCGCAGATCGGACGACAGGATACTGAGATCGCGAAGCTCGAGCGCCGCCTGAAGGAACTCGAATCCGCTCAGACCTCGAGCGAACGCGACGCGAAACGTGCCCTCGACACGGCGACCAAGGAACTCGGCGATGCGAAGAGCGAGATCGCGGCTCTGCGCAAGTCAAAAGCTGCGGCAGTCGACGCCGCATCCATCATGGAGAAGGTGGAGAAACGGAAGGGTACTATCGATGCAAGAGAGGCCACTCTCCGGAAGCGGGAGGCGGAGGTTGAGGCGATCGTCTCTTCCATGGAGGGCCGGAACAAGGACCTCTCTTCCCGGGAGCGGACTCTGTCCGCTCTGCAGGACAAACTCGACGCCGCGAATCGCGAGATGAAATCCGCACAGAAAGAAATCGAACAGGCGCGCGCGAAACTCGACGTGCGCGAGTCAGAGCTCGCGGAGACCCGCAAGGCCCTGCGGATCCAAGCCGACGAGCGAGCGACAGATCTTGAGAAGGATCTGGAAGCGGCGCGCAAAGATCTCGCGAAGATGCTTCGCAATCTCGAACAAGCACGCGCGGGCGCCGAGAGCGCCCGCAAGGAAGCCCGGGAACGAGAACTCGAGCTCACCGCAGAACTCTCAAAGGCCCGCAACGCGACGGAGCAGGAACGGGAGAAATCGCACCGCTTCCGGGAGGAGGCAGACGAGCTAAGCAAGCGAGCTGGCAAGGCAGGGGAGCT
>DATEGJ010000104.1:0-2247 GCA_035280105.1 Thermoplasmata archaeon | reverse complement strand
CGATGCGGAACGATCTTTCAGGGACACTATTGCCCGCGATGCGGGCTGCCCACCGCGGCGTGGGCATATCGACCGGCCCCAGCGACATCCTCCGGCCGGTCCGTCCTCTCGGTCCTCTGGACGCTCGCGATGATCGGTTTCGTCGTCCTCGCGATCACCGACTTCGCTGGGCTTGCCTGGAGTCCTGCCTTTGTGGTCCCGGGCATTCAAGGCGTCGAGTCGGGATCGACGGTCAACAGCGCCATGGACTTCCAGGGAAATTGGACCCCGAACACCTGGAACAGCGGGTCCGTTCTGACGTACCAAGGCGCCGGTGGCAATCCGGGTGGCTTCCTCGAGATGAGCCTTCCGGGCGCCGGAGCGAAAGGCTACTGGATGCAGTCGTTCCGAGTCGAGGGTTCGGCTCCGTTCTCCGCGGCGGTTCGTCTCGACATCGAAATCGTCGGCGGGCTGACAGCGGGGCGGCTCCTCGTGGCCGTCGATTCGGCTCCAACGGACCCCGATCCTGCGGTCGTCGTCGGTAGCGCATCGTTCAGTGGACCTATTTACTGGACCACCGGGTTTCGGTTCGACGCGAGCGACCGAGTCACGGATCCCGGCGTGTATTACCTGAAGGTCGCGTTTATCGCGGACCAAGCGAATGGCCCGGTCAGCGTGGGCTTCGACAATCTCCGCCTTGCCTGGACGACCGACGCGGGCGTCGTGATCTACGTGCCACTGCCGGCTCCCGTCGCGATCTTCGTGTCCCAGGACAAGGGCCTGTTCCTTGCGTACTACGGATTCATCGTGTTCGCGATTTTCGTCGCGGCCGCGTACTATCTCGTCCGCGAGCGACGTGAGACGTACAAGGCGATCGTCGCACCGCTCGAGGCGATTTCCCAGCGGTTACGCAGCCGGAGTGCGTGGATCGCGATCGGGCAGACGTGGATGGCGGTCACGTTCTTCCAGATCGTCTTCATCGTGATCGTCTCGATCATCGGCATCAACCCGACGTCTCCGATCGCCCAACCGACCGCGAAGACGGCGTGGGTGCTTCTCTACGAACTCGCGAATGCGGGCGTCTACGAGGAGTTCGCGTTCCGCCTTCTCCTGATCGGACTTCCGATGGCGCTCGGATCCGTCATCCTGCGCGTCATGGAGGTGAACCGCGGCGGCCTGTGGAACGGTCGCGGCTCCGCGGGCCGGCACATTGCGGGCGCCTGGCGCTATCTCATCGGCGGGGTCGTCCGGGCAGACTCGTCCCGCGAGACCGTGCTCGCCTCCTGGGTGTTCCTCCTCGCGAGCTCGACGATCTTCGGATTGGCGCACGCGCCCGGCTGGGGATCGTGGAAGGTCATCCCCGCCGCCGTCGCCGGCCTGGGCTTCGGATACCTGTTCCTACGACACGGGATCGGTGCGGCGATCCTCGCCCACTTCGTGAACGACTACCTCCTCGCCCTGACCTACGAAGGCGTCGGAGGGCAAGGTCTCGAGGTCGTGCTCAGCTTGCTCTTCATCGTCCTCGCCGTCGCCGGCGCCGGGTTCTTCGTCTGGTACGCGCTCCGTGCATGGCAGAATCTGACCGGACTCGTCGCCCGATATCGGCCGCCCGTTCGGGTCCGTCCCGCCGCCGTATCTTCGGCTCCGTACCTCTCTTCCGCCTCGCCGCCCGTCGCAGCGCCCGCGGCGCCGATCCTACCCGCGATGTCCGGTCCCTCGTGGCCGGCGAGTCAGCCGCCCGGTCCGTCGTTCGTCGCGCCTCCGCGGGATCCGGGACACATCCCCCGGGACTACACGCCGTCGTACATTCCCCCGCCGTACGGGTACCCTCCGGTTCGATTCCAATGTCCGTTCTGCGGCTGGGTCGAAGCGCGATACGACGCGGGCCGTTTCACGTGCCTTCGCTGCAGTCGAACGTCCTAGCGTTTCGGCTCCATGGTCGATTCCGCGAGGACGTCGATGACCGCCGCCAGGTCGTCCGATTCGATCTCGACGACGATGTCTCCGAGCGGCGAAGAGGCGGCGAAGTTCAGGACGCCGACGAACGCGGCTTGCTTGCTCAAGCTGACCGTCGTGCGGTCGCCGTTTCGCGCAGCGATCAACTGCCGTCGGGCCGTGTCCCGGATCTTCTGGTTCCGAATCCGCTCTCGCAGATGTCCGAGGTCGCTCGTCGTCCCGATGACGCGGTCCCCGGCGACCTCGACAACGAGGTCGGGGAAGAGATTTCGCACCGCGGTCGTCACCTTCTCGACGCTCTCCGTCGGCCGG
>DATEGJ010000103.1:0-3528 GCA_035280105.1 Thermoplasmata archaeon | reverse complement strand
CCGGCGTCGTAATGAAGGAGCTGGAGAACGCCGCGAACATGAAGAAGGGCGGACGGCTCTCCCATGCGGGCCGCCGCGGCTACCGGGCCCTCCAGGAAATCACGAACCTGAAAAGGACCGAAGGGTACCAGGGCCTCAGCGTCCTCGTCGTCGGACCGACGAACCCGGAACAGCTCCACCTGTCGCCGGACGGCCTTACGATCGTGAACGCCGATTCAATGATCCGGGACCAGTTCAAGGCGTTCCTCCGAGGCATCGACTTTCGAAAGGGCGTATTCTTCCTGACGATGGACAAGACGAATGCCTCCCTTGCCGCGGCCGAGGCCTCACCGCACTGAGGATCCAGAATCCCTCTCGCTTGCGGAAAGGGCAGGAGCTCGCGATGCCAGTCGACGAATCCGTCTTGCTGGCCCGTCTCGTGTACGAAATCGGCGTCGAGTTTGGGACCGTCCGCATCTCCTGGGACGATCGAGGGCCACATCACATCGACGTGGACAGTGCCTGGCCCTGGAAGTCGATGGAGCATTGGGAAGCGTGGCAGCTTCTGACCTCGGACGTGGATCCCGGGTTCCACAAGGCCCTCAACCGCTACGTCGACGGCCGCTTCGATCCACGGCGGTTCGTGAAGGAATGGCAGAAGCTCGCCGAGATCCTCGCCGAGTGATCAGTGGGAGTTCGGGACCCAGCCGACCCGCTTCCGCGCGAGCCAGACCAGGTTCCGCGTCGCATCGCTGACGCTCCGAATCTTCCGGTCGCCGACACGGACACGGTAGTCAATCGGAATCTCGAGGAACCGCAAGCCGTGTCGGATCACCTCGAGCTTCAATTCCTCCGAGAACGCCATTCCGTCGTGGACCAGCTGCAGCTGAGGCAGGATCGATCGCCGGAACGCCCACATCCCCGACTGGGAGTCGTGGACCGGCACGCGATACAGAGCACGGAACGTTGCGTTCAGGATCTCATTCCCCACGCGATGCATTCCTGACATCGCGTCGTCTGCAAGCCGGGACATCCGCTCGCCGGAAACGAAATCCGCACGGTCCCCCTCGAGTGCCGCCAGGAACTCGGGGAACGCGTCGGGCGGGTACGTCAAATCGGCGTCGAGGGTGAGAACATACGTGCCGCGCGCCGCCTCGAAGCCCGTCTTGTAGGCGCGCCCGTACCCGCGTCGCGGCTCCGAGATGAGCCGGGCGCCCTTCGCTGCGGCAATCTCCGCCGTCCGGTCCCGCGATTCCGTGTCGACCGCGACGATCTCGAGGTCTCGTCCGGTCAAGGCCTTCCGGACTTCGTCGATCACAAGGCCGATGGAGGCCTCTTCGTTCATCGTCGGAATGATGACGGAGACCTCGGCCACGGCGCGCGAAGTGGGGGGTCTCCCATAAGCGTTTCGCGGTACGACCCTAGGGACGCGGCCGGCCGAAGAACTTGTACCCGACGTACCCCAAAAGCGCGCCGTTCAACCGGAGGATCGACCAGAGGTTCGCCTCGCGCCGCGCCATCTCAAGCGGTCGATAGCTGCGCCACACGCGTCCGTGCTTCAGCGTGAGCTGTTTCCGCCCCGCGCCGTTCCAGAACGCCTGCTTGAGGAAATCGAAGTACGAACCGCGGGTGCGGTGATAGACGATTGCGGCCGCCCGATAGGTAATCGGATGGCCCGCTTCGACGGCTCGGAGATTGAGATCGATATCTTCGGCCGTCACGAACCACTCGTCGAAGCCGCCGATCTCTTTCAACACGCCTCGCCGATATGCGAGGTTCGTCGAAGGAGGCGTGACGTCGACGCCCTTGACGACGAGCTCGACGCGTTCAAGGTCCTCGAAAGGCCGGTAGCCGATCTGGATCGTCCGACCCGCCACAATGTCCGCGGCGGTGAGGGCTAGGCGCATCTCCCGCAACCAGAACGGGTTCGCGATCGAATCGCCGTCGATGAAGGCGATCGCGTCGCCGCGGGCCTTCGCGATCCCGAAGTTGCGGCCCGATCCGCGCGTGCCGCCGTGGAGGTACAGGTGCACGAAGTCGTACTTCTTCTCGTACTGTCTCACGATGTCGCGGGTCGCGTCTCCGCTTCCGGCGTCGACGATTAGGATTTCGATCGGCGGCTCTTGGATCACGAGGCTGTCCAGGAGGGCGGCGATGTTCCGCGCCTCGTCGCGGACCGTCGTCACGACGCTGACGAACAACAGGCCGCCAACGGGCCGGGTCATTAATACTATTTTGGGACTCGAATGGATTTTGCGAATCCTCCCTGAGAGGCAACCATTTATTACGGGCCCCTCTCTCTCTCGCACGCATCGCAATGGCGCGCATCGTGACGATCCTCGGCACCCGGCCGGAAGTCATCAAAATGGCCCCGGTCGTGAAGGCGCTGGACGGCCTGGACCATGAGCACGTCCTCGTCCATTCGGGCCAACACTACGACCTGCTCATGGACCGCATCTTCTTCGAGGACATGAAGCTCCGCGAGCCGGATGCGCAGTTTGAGCTGAAGGAACAGCCGCCCCATCTCCAGGTCGCGACCACGATGCGGCAGGTGGCAGAGGTGACGGAAAACGCGGACCTCGTCATCGTCCACGGGGACACGAACACGACGGTCGCGGGGGCGCTGCTCGCGAACAAGCAAGGCCGGCCCCTCGCCCACGTCGAGGCAGGCATCCGCTCGTTCGAGAAGACGATGCCCGAAGAAGTGAACCGTATCGTCGCGGACCAGCTGTCGAACCTCCTCTTCTCGCCGACGGAGATTGCCCGCGAGAACCTGCGACGGGAGAATGTGACAGGGGGCGTGCACGTGGTCGGCAACAGCGTGATCGATGCGCTCATTCAAAACATCGGGATTGCGGAGAAGCGCTCGAAGACCCTGGCCACTTTGAACCTGCGGCCTGGCGGGTATCTCCTGCTCACCTTTCACCGCTCCGAGAACGTGGACGACAAGGCCCGGCTCCTTCGCGCATTGGAGGCTTTCGAATCCGCGGCGCGGGTTGCCGATCGCCCAATCGTCTTCCCGATCCATCCCCGTACCACGAAGCGACTGAGGGAATTCGGCCTCGAGAAGAGAGCGGCGGCAATCGAGTCGCTCCGGCGAATCGAGCCGACCGGATACCTCGACATGCTCGTACTCGAGAAGAACGCGGCCCTCGTCATGACCGACAGCGGCGGATTGCAGGAGGAGAGCTGTTTCTTCCATGTGCCCTGTGTGACCCTCCGTGAGAACACCGAACGACCGGAGACGCTCGAGATGGGTGCGAACGTCCTCGCGGGCACGGACCCGGCTCGCGTGGTATCGGCGGTCCGCCAGCAGCTCGATGCAAGGCGCACGTGGAGCAACCCCTACGGCGATGGAACGACAAGCCAGAAGATTGCCGACCTCGTCGACTCGTTCGTGTGATGACATGGGCTCGCGGGTCGTGTTCCTCCGGTCGAAGAGCCCAGCGGGCGTCGAGCCTCGCCTCGCGAAGGAAGCGTCGACCCTTGCCGCGTCCGGCTATGAGGTACACGCGATTGTCTGGGACCGGGAGCGGGCCCATGCGGCCC
>DATEGJ010000102.1:0-4710 GCA_035280105.1 Thermoplasmata archaeon | reverse complement strand
AGCGGCTCGAGGGGGATGGCAAAACCGCCATGCTCCTCGCCGTGGACCGCCATCTGGTCGGGGTCATCGCCGTCGCGGACACGTTGAAGGAGCACGCGGTAGAAGCGGTGCGCGCGCTCGAAGCGATGGGCATCGAGGTGATCATGCTCACGGGCGACAATCGACGCACGGCCGAGGCGATCGCGCGTCAAGCGGACATCGATCGCGTGATCGCGGAAGTCCTCCCCGGTCAGAAGGCCGAGAAGATCAAGGAATTGCAGTCGCAAAGCAAGGTTGTCTCAATGGTCGGCGACGGGATCAACGACGCGCCGGCGCTCGCGCAGGCCGACGTCGGGATCGCCCTCGGCAGTGGCACCGACGTCGCGATGGAGGCGGGCGGCATCGTCCTCATCAAGGACGATCTCCGCGATGTCGTCGCGGCGATCCAGCTGAGCCGACGCACGGTGAGAAAGATTCGCGAGAACCTGTTCTGGGCATTCGCCTACAACACCGCGTTGATCCCCCTCGCAGCGGGCGTGTTAGCAGGTTTCGGCATCGTGCTCAACCCGATCATCGCGGGTGCCGCGATGGGCTTCAGCTCCGTCTCCGTCGTCCTGAATTCGATGACCCTTCGACGCTTCACACCGCAACTCAGCGACGTCCAGGGAGGTGAACCATGGAGAAAGATCCCGTCTGCGGGATGATGGTGGACCCGAACCGCGCGGCCGGCGGCCACTCGGCGTACGGAGGGAAGACGTACCACTTCTGCTCCGCCGGATGCAAGGCCAGCTTCGACCGTAACCCCGCGAAGTTCGCGAAGTGAGCCGCGCTCGCGGCTTTGCGGCAAAACCTTTATCGGCGCGAAGGTGTACCAGCCTCCGTGGCCTCCGCCATCTGGGCGCGTCTCACGTGGAGCAAGGCGCTTTTCGCGCTCCTCATCGTGAATCTCATCTGGACATTCTCGCTCTTCTGCGCGCCCTTCACTGTCGCGCCGGGGTCCTTCGCCGGCTCGGTCGGCGCAGCGAACGTCGTCGACCACGAGAGCTTGTGGGAGACCTTTCCGGCGTACGCGAGGGTCATCTACACGATCGGGGACGCGCAGTGCCATCAGCTCTGGTACCGCTCGTTCTACCTGAATGGCAACCAGATGCCGATCGACGAGCGCATGACGTCGATGTACATCTTCGCGAACCTCGGCCTCCTCGCGGTCATCTTCGCGCGACCGTCGACGAGCACGGGTCAGGTGATGATCAACTCGTTGCCGCCCTTCCTCCGCCGGCCACTCGAGCGACTCGGCGTGGACCGCGCGGGTGCGCTCATCGTGTTCCTCGGCCTGTTGCCGATGGCGATCGACGGATTCACGCAGCTCTTCCGAGTCAACAATTACGAATCGACGCCCCTCGCCCGCGTGGTCACGGGCGGCATCGCCGGCTACGTCGGCGGCCTGCTCGTCGGAGCGATGCTCGTGACGATCCGCCAGTTCACTATCGAGATGCAGGCGTTGCGATCCCGCGCGGCGGCGGGTGCATCGAGCCCTCGGTGAGCGAAGGTTTTTGAAGGGCCCCTTGCTCTGCCGGCCCGATGGCCCGCCGGAAGAAGAAGGAAGAGGAGGCCGACTGGGTTCCGCCCGAGTTCGACGAGGTGGGCTACATGCGGCAGGAGATGGAGGGTGCGCGTGCCGCTGTCTTCACGATTGCCTGGGCGGTCGTCGGCGCAATCGTCTCGGCCCTCCTCTTCGCCGTGTATGCTCCGCTCGCGTTCTTCGCGGGGATTGCGGTGGGCTTCGGCCTCTACTTCTACCTCCCGATCGTGGGCGTCAAGGCGGACGCGTTCAAGCGCCGCGATTGGATCGGCCACGGGATCACGTACTTCTTCAGTTGGCTCGCCATCTGGATCATCCTCCTGAACCCGCCTTTCGGAGACTACACGGATCCGACGATTCAAGGGATCTCCGTGTCTCCGTCCCACCTGGGCTACAATGGAACGCTGTTGTGCATCCTTCCCGTCGGAGGCACCGTGACCGTGCCTAGTCCGGGGGACACCTCTCTGGAGATTCTGTTCCGAGCGACGGACAATGTGGGCGTGAGGACCGTCACCGTTCATATTCAACCCGGGAGCGGTGGAGGCTACTACGCGACTCCGACACCTGTCTCAGGCCGTGATGACCGATGCATCGGGCACCCTCCCCGCTCCGTGCTCCCTGCAGGCAGCTATAATGTGACGATCCCGAGCAATGCGTCACAATTCGCGGTGGAGATCATTGCCGTCGACACGTCCGGCCACTCGGTGACGGCCGACTTCCAGATTCTCCCGCAGTAGCGGGTTAGCGTTCCCACGGGAACCGCTTGTCGAAGAGTTGCGTCCACGCGTCGGCATAGGATGCTCGCAGCGCCTCGGTTCCGGCGCGGACCTTAAGGGATCGCTTCGCCATCTTCTCGAGGTCCTTGCCGAGGCTAAGGTCCCGCCACCGCGCTCTCACGAGGGCGACCGGGGTGGTGGCTTCGCGGGCGACGTCCACGGCCCATCGCTCGCCGTCGATGAACGGTCCCGCGATCGTCCGCGGGTTCTTCGCCCATTTGTCGAGGAAGTCCTTGGCGTTCTTCACCCACACCGGCGGTCCTTGGTGCCTCATAACATGAGGCAGGGCTCCGACCGTGAACTCGAATAGAAATACCGCCTCCTCGCCTGCCACGTCGAAGCGGGAGTCGAAGACGGAGAACCCTTCGCGATGGAATCCGTCGAAGAACGCCCGATGGGCCTTTCGGATCTGCGGATAGAGGACGTCCTCCGTGACCTCGGGCGTGCCGATCGATACGGCGAGGAGGGCGCCGCGCTTCTTCGCGAGGGCCCGCAATTTCGGAACCGAGAGCGCCTTGAGCGGTCGGGGAAAGAAGAACCGCTCGCTTGGTGAGCGAAGGTATTCGCGGGCTGCGTGGACGAGCGTCGCGAGCTGCTCAACGGACACCGCGCTCGCCACGTTGCGATTCGCGTCGACCGGATCGACGACCACGAGCGGCTCCGTGAACGCTCGCCCCGCCGGCCGTTCCAGCTCGAGGACCTGGCCTTTCCGCCACGCGAGGCTGTTCTCGAGCACCCCCCGGAACGTGTCGTACTTCAGGACGAGGAGTTCGCACAGGTATCCGCTGAAACCCATGACCTTCGCCTCCGCGCCATAGACGCCGATCCCCTCGGCCCACGCCTTCAAAAGGCGGATTTGATCCGCCTGGCCTTCTTTGATCCGGCCGAGGATGTAGTCGACGTGGAGCGGCGTGCGGTCGACCGCGCTCATGCGCTGCGATGCGTCCGTGATGCGGTAACAGGGGACGATCTCGACCTCGAAGCCGCCGTACCATCCGCGGGTGTAGGGGTGTTCGGCGTAGCGGTGCTCCCGCCGTTCGAGGAGCTCGCCGAGCGCGAGGCCGCGCGTCTCCAACTCGGAGCGAGGGAGGTCCGGCGCGAACGCGGCGAAGATGTCGATCTCGGTTCCGGTCAGGTGCGTCCCTTTCGCGACGGATCCGGCGAGGAACGGCTTCGCCTCCCAACCGTTCTTCGTCAAGACCGACGTCAGGCGATCGAGGAGCTCGCGGACAACCCGCTCGAGCCGCGCCTGCTCGTCCGCGGAGGGCCGAATCCGCGCGAGGACCTTCTCTTCGACCGTCACGCGGCCCCGATGCGGAGCCGTCGATAAAAGCCCATGGGGAGGTTCGTCAGGTGACCGGCACACCGTGCAACCGCAAGACGTCGAAAACGCCGTCGATGATGAACTGCACCGCGATCGCAGCGAGGAGGAGACCCATGACCCGGCCGACCGCTCGCGTGCCCGCGCGTCCGATGCGGTGGAAGATGCGATCCGCGTGCGCCAGGAGGAAGAACGTCGCGAGGATGGCGATAAGGATCCCCGCAAAGACGAAGAGCTTGTCCTCCGGCGCCGCCGACGGATGGGCCATGTAGATCATGACCGTCGTGATGGCGCCGGGTCCCGCCAGGAGAGGAATTCCAAGGGGCACGACCGCGACCTCGTCTCGCTCGAGCGTCTCCTCGCGTTCCTGCGCCGTGAGCCGCGTCTTCGAACGCTCGCCGCGCAACATCTCGAAGGCGACGGCGAAGAGGACGATCCCTCCCGCCACCTTGAAGGCGGGGATCGTGAAGCCGAACGCAGCGAAGATCCATTGGCCGAAAATCGCGAAGACGCCGAGAGTCAGGGTCGCGGTCAGGCACGCCTTCGTCACGATGTTCTGTTTCTCGATCGCGTTGAGGTCTTCCGTGAGTACGGAGAAAAACGGGACCACGCCGAGCGGGTCCACGATCGCGAAGATGGAGGCCATGGCGGTGGCGCCGAACGCCAGGTCCACCATGGTCGTCCCCGGTGACCGCAGGATCAGTGCTTGCGCATCAGCTTCATCCAACCGCCGCTCTCGTACACGGCGAGGTTGCGGTTGGTCGCGGTCCGCTCGAACTCGTCCCAGGTGATGACCTGGAGTTTGTCGCTGTGGCCTTTCGCGAACCGCAGCGTGTTCGTCCCTCTCACCTTGCTCGGCTGGAGCCCCTTGACCGAGGCGATCTGCCGGGCGTACTCAAACGAGATCTCTTTGAGTGCTGGCATGTTCCATCCCTTCGTTGGGGCCTCCTATGGAGGGCCGCCGACACGCGTACGACAATTTCCATATAAGTGTCTTTCGTCTGTCTGACACTCCTTGACAAATGGGATGGTGGGGCCCAAGAACGGAGTCG
>DATEGJ010000101.1:0-3546 GCA_035280105.1 Thermoplasmata archaeon | reverse complement strand
GAGCGCCCTCTCCGCCCTGGCGAAGCGGGTCTTGGTGGCGGCGATCCGCACGGAAGGCACCTGGGTCGACGCGCTGTATCCATGGGATCTCCTCCGGTTGAACGCGACCGCCTTGAAGGGCGGGCCGGACGTCCGCGCGGGCACCATTGAACCCGCGGTGACGATCAAAGGCCGCGTATCGATCGGCGACGGGTGCGTGATTCGCTCTGGGGCGTACCTGCAGGGTCCCCTGTCGATCGCCCCCGGCTGCGAGATTGGACCGAACGCCGTCATCTTGCCGTCGACGAGCTTGGGGAAGAACGTCCGCATCGGAGCGTTGACGACCGTCGGGAATTCCATCCTTATGGACGACGCGATCCTCGGTCCGGGCAATGTCGTACAGGACTCCGTGATCGGGTCGGGGGTCGCGACTCGGGCAGGCCTTTTGGCGGCCTCGGGACCCGGCGACGTGAACATCGAGGGCGCGTGGCATTCCGTGCCGCAGATCGGCGCGCTGATCGGCGAGGACGTCGAGATCGGGAACGGCGTCAGCGTCGCGCCGGGAACCGTCGTGAATGAGCGAGCCCGCGTCGAATCCGGCGCGAAATTGCGGGGCACGATCCCCGCTGGCGCGGTGGTCTTGTAGATGTGTGGAATCGTCGGGTACGCGGGTGGTCGACCGGCTCTCCCGATCTTGCTCGACGGCCTGAAACGCCTCGAGTACCGCGGCTACGATAGCGCGGGCGTCGCCATCGTCGGGAGCGACCTGCAGGTCGTGAAGGACAAGGGCTTCATCGCGAACCTCGAGGTCCAGCTGCCGCCGATGAAAGGATCGACCGGTTTCGCGCACACGCGATGGGCGACCCATGGCGCACCATCGAAAATCAACTCCCACCCACACGTCGACTGCACGGGGAAGATCGCACTCGCCCACAACGGCATCATCGAGAACTACGCGAGCCTGCGAGAGAAGCTCGAGGCCCGAGGCCACAAGTTCCGGTCGCAGACGGACACGGAGAGCCTCGTCCATCTGATTGAATCGTATTACGACGGCGACCTGGAGGCCGCCACGCGCAAAGCCCTTCACGACGTTCGCGGATCGTACGCGATCCTCGTCGTCCACGCGGACGAGCCCGGCAAAGTCGTCGGGGCTCGCAACGAGAGCCCCCTCGTGATCGGCGTCGGACCCGACGAGAACTTCCTCGCGTCGGATGTCCCCGCGCTCCTCCGGTATACGGACCAGGTGCTGTACGTGATGGACAAGGAGATGGTCGTCATCACGCCGAAGTCCGCGACGATCACAGACATGGAAGGCCGGGCGATCGCGAGACCGCCGCAGCGGATCACGTGGTCCCTGGAGGACGCGGAGAAAGGCGGGTTCGAGCACTTCATGCTCAAGGAGATCCACGACACCCCGCGCGCGATTCACGAGACGCTCCTCGGTCGCCTCGCCAACCTCGAGGTGGATGGGTTCCTTTCCGAAGGCATTACTAGCGTCAAGCTGCTCGCCTGCGGCACCTCGTACCACGCGGCTCTCGTGGGGAAGTACGTCCTCGAGGAACTCGCGCGAATCCCGGCGTCCGCGGAGCTGGCATCCGAGTACCGCTACAGCCAGGGCGCGTCGGAGCGGCCGCTTGTGATCTTGCTCTCCCAGAGTGGTGAGACCGCCGACACGCTTGGCGCTGCCCGCGAGGCCAAGCGGCGCGGATGCAAGACGGTCGGGATCACGAACGTCCTCGGGTCCAGCTTGACTCGGGAGGTCGACGTCACGTTATACACACGAGCGGGCATCGAGATCGGCGTCGCGGCAACAAAGACGTTCATCGCGCAACTCGTTCTCCTTTACCTAATTGCGCTGAAGATGGGGCAAGACCGTGGCGCTCTTGGATACGACGAACTCGATCGGCTGAAGGATCATCTCCGCTCTCTCCCGCGGACGGTCCAATACGTCCTCAACAAGACGGACGAGATCCGTGGCCTCGCGGAGAAGTACGGGAACGCGCGCGACATGTTCTACATCGGCCGCCATGCGAACTACCCGGTCGCCCTCGAAGGGGCCCTCAAGCTCAAGGAGATCTCCTACATTCACGCCGAGGCGTACGCCGCGGGCGAGCTCAAACACGGGCCGCTCGCCCTTGTGACTTCCGCCACGCCGGTCATCGCGGTCGCGGTCCTCGATCCGACGTACGACAAGATGCGGTCCAACATCGGCGAGGTCAGCGCCCGCGGCTCTCCGATCCTGGCGATCGGAACGGAAGGGGACAAGGAGCTGCCGAAGTCCGTGGACGATATCATCTGGATCCCCGAGATGCCGTGGATCTTCTCCCCCGTCCCGATCAGCGTCGCCCTCCAGCTCTTCGCCTACGAGGTTGCCCGGATGCGGGCGTGTCCGATCGACAAGCCCCGGAACCTCGCGAAAAGCGTCACGGTCGAATGAGCAACCACAGAGCCTTAGGCGCGCCACGAGTACGGGACCTTCGTGGGCGTCCTCGTATGGCGGGGGATCGTACGAGCGGGCCGAATCAGCGCGGACGGCGTGACGTACCGAATTCGAAGGGCCGGGATGGGAGAGTACCTCATCCGAGGGACCGGCCCGCAGGACTCGGGGCGAGTTCGGTACTTCTGGGACCGGGATCACGCCATTCTGGAAAATCCGTTCGGCGAGGTCGAGATCCGTTTTCGCCCGAATGGGACCCACTTCGTCTTTGACCGGCGGACGTACCGCATCGGGTCCATGATCTACGGTCGCATCGTCATCTACGAGCGAGACCGCCTCGTCGCGAAGGGCCGCGTGACACCGAGCGGAGTGCGGCTAGACACCTTGGCAGTGGATCTGCACCCGATCCAGCGAGAGCTAGCCCTTGTCCTTGCCCTTCGAAGCGAAGATCTCAGCCACCAAGCCGGGCGGAAGTCCGGTTAGCGGCAACCGCGATCCAACCAAGAATGAAGAATTGGGAAGAGGGTGGCCGGAGCGAGATCCCGCGCGTCTGGTGCGCGTCTCGGCTCCGGTCTGATCGAACGAATCGCGATCAGGGGGGTACCGCACCGGGGGCCTACGACAGCCGCCCGGTTGCGAGGATCGAGGTGCCGTCCGAGATCTGGTACGTGTAGCCCGTCGGGTACGTCGTGGTGCTGATCAGAACGCGGTCACCGACTCCGACCGACGCTCCAGCGACCGCTTGCACGTACGCCGCCTTCTGGCACGTTGGCCCAGGCGCACAGGCTCCGGACCCATAGTTCCCGGAGGTCAACGACGAGAACGCCGTCGACGCGAGGGCCGTGGCGCCGCCACCCGAGATGATGGTCAGCTTCGTGCCCGCCGTCGTCAGCCCCGATGGGACCGACGTGAACGTCAGGGTCCAGTTCGTTCCGTCCCCGGACCGGCTCGGCGCGACCCCGATTGCGCGGGGTCCGGAGCCGGTGGGGGAGAGCAGGCCGGATACCATCACGTATAGTACCGCGGCCAGCACCACCGTGATCGCGACCATGAGGATGGTCGCAATGACGGGAGACACGGCACCCTCATCCTTGCGGATGATGGTCTTCATGTTCAGTCCTTCCTGGCAG
>DATEGJ010000100.1:0-2870 GCA_035280105.1 Thermoplasmata archaeon | reverse complement strand
TTCATCCGCCATAATCGGAATCGGCGAGGATTCCGTGAGGACCCGCATCCCCTCGAAGTCAGTCGCGGCGACCGGTTGCTCAAAGAATGCGACATTGAGACTCGCTGCCGCCCGTGCGAAGCTCAGCGCATTCGTCCATGTATAACCCTGATTTCCATCGACGCGGAGCTCGATCCCAGGTCCGATCGCGCCCCGGATCGCGCGAAGCCGTTCGAGGTCGGTCCGCGGATCCCGGCCAACTTTAATCTTGAGCGAGCGGAAGCCGGCTCGGACGAACGCCTGCGCTCTCGCGACCGCGCCGGCCGCGTCCATAATCCCAATCGTCATGTCCGTCGGCATGCGGTCCTTTGTCGCCCCGAGATACCGATACAAGGGGACGCCGGCCTGCTGCGCGGCGAGGTCATGAACCGCGATGTCGAAGGCGGCCTTGACGGATGGATTCCCTGGCATGACGCGGTCCATCTTTTCTGCCACCTCGCCCGGCCGTTCGAACGGAAAACCTTCCAGCGCGCGGACCATCATCCGCAACGCGTCGTTCGCGGTGGCAGGCGTCTCGTGGGTGACGTCGGTCGGCGCTCCGGCTCCGTGTCCGGTCCGCGATCCCGAGTGAACGATGACGAGGATGTTGGATGCCACGGTCGACGTGGCCTTGGCGATCGTGAACGGTTCTTTGCGAGGAATCTCGACCGCCATATGTTCCACAAAGTCGATTCGCATTGGCACCCGGAGCGATTCAAAGAAATATCAACTCCGCTTCGTCGTCACTCGCGATGGGCCGGGGCAAGCCAGTTCGACTTATCGGTGTGCGGACTTGGAGGCGCGTCTCGGCCCACGGGCTGCGCGGCCCCATTTGGTTCGCGGATAGAACCGGCAGAAGCCGGTGAAGGAACACTGGGGGCAGATCGGCCCGACCGGACGGCAGATCGCCTTTCCGAAGCGGATGAAGAGCTCGTTGATGTGGAGCCAATACTCCTTGGGCACGGTTCGCATGAGTCGCTGCTCGGTCTTCTCGGGGGTCGTTGTGCGGACGAGGCCGAGGCGGTTGCTCACCCGATGGACGTGGGTATCCGTCGGGATTCGGGACTCGCCGAATCCGTAGACGAGGACGCAGTTCGCGGTCTTCGGGCCCACCTGCGGCAGCTCGATCAATTCTTCATAGGTCCTTGGGACCGCCCCGCCATGGCGGTCGAGGAGGACTCGGCTCACCTTCTGGAGCTGGGCGGCCTTCTGCCGGTAGAATCCAACGGGTTTGATCAACCGCACGAGGTCGGCGGGGTCGGCCCGCGCAATCGCGGCCGGCGTGTCGTACTTCGCGAAGAGCCGCCGCGATCCGAGGTCCGTCATCTCGTCGCGGGTCCGCTGGGACAAGATCGTCGAGATGAGGACGCGAAACGGATCTTCCTTCTCGGCGACGACCTTGGCGAGGGCCGTCTCCCCGTGGTGCAGGTCCCCCGTCGGCAGATAGCGCTTCGACAGGTCGCGGAGGATGAAGTCGATCCGGTCACGGGCGGACGCCGAGGTGCTCAAGGGCCTCCCCTGCCGTGTAGATCGATCCGGTGATCAGGATGATGTCGGTCGGCTGCGCCTTCGACAGGGCGGTGTCGATGGCGGCCAGGACACCGGGAATCACGGTCGTCGGGGCGAACGGACGAAAAGCGGCCGCAATCTCCTCCGGCTCGAAGGCGCGGTGGGTCTTCGCGCGACACGCATACACCTCGGACGACATCGGACCGAGAGCTGCCGCAATCCCAGGGAGATCCTTGTCGTTCAGAATCCCCGTGATCAAGACCGCCTTTCGATCGGGAAAGAGTTCGCGGAACGAGGTCGCGAGTGCGACCGCCGCGGGCCGGTTGTGGGCTCCGTCTACGATGACCGTCGGCGTCTCGCGGACGACCTCGAGACGGGCTGACCAGCGGACCGATCGGATCCCGTTGAGAACCGCGTCATCCGGGACCGCGAATCCCGCCCGGCGCAGCTCCGTGAGGGCCGCCACCGCTACCGCGACATTTTCGACTTGGAACGCCCCGAGTAGCGGGGTCCGCACATCGATGACGCCGAACAGCCCTCGAATCCGCACGCCCTGACCGCGAAGATCGAATGATGTTCGTTCGGCGACCACGTCGCGCCCAACGACGCAGAGCGGGGCATGAACCTCGCGGCATCGGGTCTCGATGACCGGCAGCGCGTCTTGGGCAACGGTGACGGCCCGCGAGGTGGGCTTGATGATCCCGGCCTTCTCCCGCGCGATGCGATCGACCGTCTTGCCGAGGTGCTCCGTGTGTTCGAGGTCGACACGGGTGACGACAGAGACGAGCCCGTCGACGACATTCGTCGCGTCCATCCGGCCTCCCATCCCGACCTCGATGACCGCCACGTCAGTGCCGCGCTCGCGGAAGTATTCGAACGCCATCGCGGTCGTCACCTCGAAGAAGGTCGGATGGTCGATCGCGCGGACCGAGGTCATCGCCTGGATCGCGGGTTGCATGCCGCCCCACAGACGGAGGACGTCTTGATCCGCGATCGGTTCGCCATCGACGCGGATCCGTTCGTTGAAACGAATGAGATGCGGCGAGGTGTATAGGCCGACGCGGTAACCTGCAGCGCGGAGCACCGAGGCCACGTACGCGCACACGGATCCTTTGCCGTTCGTCCCGGTGACGTGAACGACCTTGAGGCCCCGATGCGGGTCGCCGAGGAGGGAGAGAAGTCGCCGGATGTTCTCGAGGCCGAGCTTGATCCCGAAGCGCTCGAGGCGGTAGAGATGCTCCAGGGTAGCGGAATAGTCCATGGGCCTTCCGGGCGAACCCAGCGCGCGGATAAAAGGTTGGCTCGGAGGATCGACGCCGATGCTAGCCGCTGAACGGGGCCCA
>DATEGJ010000099.1:0-5690 GCA_035280105.1 Thermoplasmata archaeon | reverse complement strand
GGATGCGGCGCTCATGATGCTGATGGGCTGCGATGGCGTCTTCGTCGGATCGGGCATCTTCAAGGCGGAGAACCCGGAGAACCGGGGGCGAGCAATCGTCGATGCGGTCGCCCACTTTGATGACCCCAACACGGTCGCCGAGGTCTCGAAGGGAATCGGCCTTGCGATGAAGGGCCTCGACGCTAAGGCGCTGCCGGTCGAATCGCGTCTTCAGGACCGTGGCTGGTAAGGCTCGCGAGCAGCAGCTCCATCGCTTCTTTCACGCCCGCACCCGTGAGGGCGGAGAGCCGGAGCCGAGACGACGCCGAACCGCCAAGATCCGCCTTGTTCTCGGCGACGACAATCGGAACGTCGGGAAAGAGTCCTTCGACTTCCCCGAGCAGCCGCACCTGTTCGTTCAGGCCATAGCCGCACGTTTCCGTCGGATCGATTAGGAAAAGCACCGCGTCGGCAAGATGGGACAAGGCCGCGATCGCCTGCCGCTCCATCTTGTTCCGCGACGCCATGGGTCGATCGAGGATGCCCGGTGTATCGAGGATCTGGTACCGGTGGATGCCGCGCTCGATGTGGCCGAGCGAGACGCCCTTGGTCGTGAACGGGTAATCGGCAACGGCCGGACGGCCGGTCGAGACCGCGCGGACGAACGAACTTTTCCCGACGTTCGGGTATCCGGCCACCACGATGGTCGGCAGCTCTGGATCGATCGACGGGAGGCGTCGCAACGCGCGGCGAGCCTCGATGAGAGCCGCGAGATCACCGCTGATTTGATTGACGAGCGAGGACAGCCTCCCGTACGCCTCGCGCCGCAACGTGCCGATCTCTGTCCCCGCCGATCGTCCAATCTTCCGCCGGTAGTCGCGGGTGATGTCTCGGGCTTTCGCCGCCGCCCAGTCGACCGCGCCCAAATGCTGCTTGAGCTTGCCGCGGTCCAAGAGGACGTCAACAAGCTCGTGGTAGAATGGCGGCAGGCGATCGAGGCTCGGGAATCCTTTCACATACGCGGCCAGGGAGGACGAGATCGCTTGGCCGGCGACTCGTACGCGCATGATCGCGAGGTTTCGCGCCCGAGCCATCCGATCCGGCCCGGTTGCCGTGGCCTTCCCGGCCCGGCCAAATGCCTTGTCGAGCAATGCGTCCCCGGAGAGAATCGTCGGGATCTCGAACACGTCCGCGCGAATCGACCCGGCGTGATAAGGATGTGGGTCTCAGACGTTCAACAGGTATCTCGTGATGTACCACGCGGCCCCGACGATCGCGACCCGATTGAGCGCCGCGAGGAAATTCGCGATCAGGAACATGTTCCGCTCGAGGGCTTTCCCCGCCTCGTTGAAGATCGAGTAGACGTAGATCGGAATCGTATCGCTCATCGCCGGGATGCTGAGGAGAATGTACAGGCCCGTGACTCCGGTCTTTTCGACGAAGAGCTCCGCCTTCTTGACGACCCACGCCGCGACGCGCCATCGATCCGACCATTTTCGGACGGAGCCTTCGACGTTCAACCCGAAGATGAAGATCAGATATGCGCCGATCGTCTTGCCCGCGGCGATCGCAATCGACGTGCCGACGAGCAACCCCCAATTGCCTTCGATGAGCGGCTTGAGGAACGCGATCTCGATCGGGACCGGCAGGATGAGGGCGACGAGGATGGCGTACCCGAACGCGAGGAGCATGTAGATCCATACGTTGTTGTACGAGTCGTTCAGGAGCTGGAGGAGGTCGACCAATGGCCCTCAGGTTCGTATCCAAGGGGAGTTATAAAAACCGGCGCCGTGCGTTCGCCTAATTAGAAAGGGGATGAAGCGCCCCGTCGGTCGTCAGGAGGACGACGCGACTGTCCTCTCGCTCCGCCGCGATGCGGTAACCCGTCCGTTCGGCGAGCGCTTCCGCAAACCGCCGAATCGATGCGTGGGATGGGACGTTCTCCGCCTGGAGGCGCAGGCGGCTTTCCCCGACGAAACTGTAGCCCTTGCACTCGATGAACATCGGCTTCCCGATCCCGTCGAGTTCCGCGTACTCGTCCTCCCACCCGAGGTTCCAGCCTTCGACGAGCGTGTGCCGGATGACCGTGCGCGTCGGCAACGTCGGAAGGAGCTCGAGGGTCTCGCGGACCTTCTGGAACTCGTGGTCCGACTTCGGCCCGACTAATCGGCGGTAAATATCCTCGTTCGGGGCCGCGACGGTCACATAGAGCTGCGTGGGGAGACGGCCTTCCGCGTGCATGCGGCGCAACGCGGCTGGCGTCGTCCCGTTCGTGACGAGGAACGTGGACATCCGGCGCCGCTTGAATTCGTCGATCATCTCCCCGAGTCGGCGGTACAAGGTCGGCTCACCGGTGAGGCTGATCGCGACGTTCGAGGGATGCCACGCTTCCAAGAACCGTTCCGGCGTCACGTTCGGGTTGCCTTTGTAGCCGCTCAGGATCTCCCGCTGCGCGCGGATCGAGTCCTCCACGATCATCGCGGGATCATCGGCCATCGGCAGGCTGTCAGAGCCCCATTCCTGGGTGCGCCAGCAGAACTGGCAGGACAGGTTGCACGCATCGACCGTCGGCGTCATCTGGAGGCAGCGGTGGCTCTCGATGCCATAGAAGGTCTGCTTGTAGCAGCCGATGCCTTTCGTCAAACTCGCTTTCGTCCAGTGGCACAGCTTCACACCGCTATGCTCGCCGACGATGCGGTATCCCTGTCTCTCGAGGACCTCCTTCTTCTCCGGGTCCATCCGCCGCGGGATGCGGGGCGGGGCTCAAAGGCCTTCCGGTGTCCGCGCGCCGACCTGAGGCCGCATCGCAGTCGGCGGAGGCTTGCGCAACGAGAGCAGGTCCACGTCCGCCGGATGCAACTCGACGACTCGGAATGCCTCGTCCTTCGCGATGACCGCGTCGAGCTTGGACACGTCGCCCGAAAATCGGAGGTCGTGGACCTTGAGGTGCCGATGGGCATGGGTGAAGCTCCGCGCGATGTTCGTTGCGAAGATCGCTTCAATCCACGGACGGTCGACTCCGGAGACACCGCGGAACGCCCACCACGGGTCGAAATGCACCAGGCTGGCGAAGTCGTCCCGCGGCACGGACTCGACCGGACGCAAGTCGCGGAAGTGAGCAGGTGTGCGAGTGCGGCCCGAATCGATCGACATCGTCCCGGCGAGGACCCGCGGCGGCCCTCCCATACGGTCAATCACGAGAAACGGGACGCGCCACGTCCCGTCGACGAAGGGCAGGATGTATTTCGACAGGACCTCGCCGTCGGCTAGTTCGAGGCGGCGTCCAACCAGGTCTCGCTGCCGCGCGCCCGGCTCAGGATACATCGTCGTCCTCGCCGAACGCGTGGAGCCGTCCCGCAGAGGGATCGCGCGACTTGGGTCCCGAGACTTTCGCCGCCTTCTCGAGGAGATGCTTGACTGCGTGACTCGTCTCCGATTCGTCGAGCAGGAAGGCGGCCTCTCGTTCATCTAGCTCCAGCCTCGCGGTCATCTGGATCCGGAACTCCTCGTCGCGTTGAAACAGCGCTCTGAGGATTGGCAGCATCTCTTCGAGCACGGTCCGCGAGGAGACGTGAAGGTACAGCGCGAACTTCTTCGCGACGGAATTTCGTGCGCCGCGTTGGCCCCGGGAACGCGCCATCTGGATGAGATAGTAGGGGAACTCGAGCTGACCGCCGCGCGCACGGCCTCTCCGGGCGACGGCGACGCCGCTCGACATGAGATCGCTCGCGTACCGCCAGAGGCCGTAGCTCTGTCGTCGTCGTGTCCGGCCGAGGAAGATGTCCGCGCGGCTGAGGACATCATAGCCCCGTGCGAGATCGTCGGGCTTTGCGAACTCGTGAGCGAGGTTCTGGTCGACCCAGAGGATGAGGTCTTCCGGCGATTCGTCCAATTCCCGCACGGCCTCGCGCGCGCGGCGGGCGTCCCCGGATCGAAGGATTTCCTCGAGGACCGGGAAGATCGTGACCTCTCGATCGCGGTAGCCGAGGGACTTCGTCGCTTCGCCAAGCACATCAGTTTTCCCGACCGCGATTGATTCCAAGTCGTTGATCGCGGAACGAAGGTCCCCGCTCGAGCGCTCGACGATCACGTCGAGGACCTCGGAGCCAACGTCGAGCCCTTCCCGGGCCGCAATGGTCCGAAGTACATTTTTCATTGCGTCATCATGAATAGCTTGAAATTTGATGGTCTTGCATAGTCGCTTCAGGGACGACGATCGGCGGGTGAGGGCGTAGTAGTCGTTTACGATCAGGATGACGGGCTGTTGAGTTGTATGGATCATGTCGACAATCGCCGCCACGCCGCCCTTGTCCTCCCGACCGAAGACGTTGTCGGCTTCGTCGAGGACGATGAGCTTCCGGCCGCCCGCGTCCGCCCGAACGAACTCTCCCGTTTCGGTGAAGGTCTGAAGCACCGCGCCTCGGGTCGCGGTCCGCCGGATCGCGCCCGCGTTTCGGCTGTCGGATGCATTCATCTCGACGACACTCCACCCCATCTCCTGCGCGAGGGCGAGCGCCGCGCTCGTCTTCCCGATTCCCGGGGGACCCTGGAGGATGACAGCCTTCTTGTCCGCACGCCCGCGCTGCCACCCCGCCGCCCACTTCCGGAGCTCCGAAACGGCGGTCGGATTGCCAACGACCTCATCCAGGTCCTTCGGCCGGTACTCCTCCGTCCACGAGTTCATGCGCGTCTCGAAACGCCCGCACGCATCATAACGGTATCACCGAGTCAGCCGAAATGGCCAATTCCGAGTGCAGCTATGCTTTGTATAGCTGTTACAAAACTACATGTCAAATTATATGTAATACCTAAACGGAGACTGAATGCCTATTTTCGTGCATCGCGACTGGCGTCTTCGAATCGATCGCACAGCTCCCGCAAGAACTGGTCGTACGTTTTGCGAAACTTCAGACGGTATAGGCGGTCTCGCGTTTCGGTCGTCACCTGGATCGTCGTCAGATCCCTCACGCGTTTCGGCAACGCAATACCTCAGACACATAGTTCTATGGGCACATATAGGACTATGGATTGTCAACGCGGCAGCCTCGGCCTGTCCATTGCGTCCCGGTAGACCGGACCGAAATGGCAATACCGGCCTGGGGCACCAGGAATTGGTCATTTCACCCAGGAGAACTATGCGCGGCCCAGGGAGACCGTTCACTCGGTGTAATCTTCGAGGCGGAGCTGGGGTGCGTCCGCTTTCCGTTGGTCGGGTCGACGAATGCGACGTTGCATCTCGTTCTGCACGCGGTTAAATGTCGCAATCTCGATCAGCGCCTCGTGCTTGCCTCGCTTGATTCCGCCGTTCAAGCGAGAGAGGCCGCAATATACCGGGTTGCTGAGGATGTTCGCGATCGTTTGGCTCGCCCACGCGCGACCGGTCTTTGTGCGGAACCCCTCGCGGTTCAGCTCTTGGCAGATCTTCGCGATCCCTTTGCCCTCGAGGTACCGGCGGAAGATGAGGGACACGACGCGAGCCTCGTCGAGTTTCACTTGGAGGACGCCGTTCACGTAGTCGTAGCCGTACGGACTCGCGTACGTCAGAAACGCATTTGCTTTCTTGACTGCGTTGTTCAGGGCTTCCGCACTCTGCTGGCCTCGCGCTCGGCGAAGGACCTCGCGCTCGTTGAGTCCCCTCTCCATGCAAAGCTTCTGCAGCGCTTCGTCCTCGGAATCCGTCGAGAAGTGTTGGAGCAGCTCTCGCGTGGATC
>DATEGJ010000098.1:0-9791 GCA_035280105.1 Thermoplasmata archaeon | reverse complement strand
CCTCCCGGATGTCAACGTGCGACCCTGGTGGCTCCTCCTCGCAGCGTTCCCGGTCCTCGTCGTCGTCATCGCCGGCGTCATCTTTGCTCGGCGGCGCATCCCGTGGTGGTATCGTCCTTCGTATCCGACCCTTCGTCGCTCCGTCATCGCGTACGGCGTCGCGTTGTCGGTCATCGGAGGCCTCGCCATCGCATCCACGATTGCGACGGTCCCAGGGACCACGTTCTCCGTTTCTCCCGGAGGAATCGCCTACTTCATCCCCCTCGTCCTGCTGATTTGTTTTGCCGCCTCCGGCCGTGGATATTTCGATTTCTTCCGGCATGGCATCGAGCTGAACGCGTGGTTTCTGGCACTCCTTGGGTCCGCCATCATTGGGATTGTTGCGGCCCCGCGCGTCTTGATTCCGTATCGTCACATGGAGTTCATCGTAATCCCGATCGCCATTTTCGCCGCCGTCGGGTTCTTCCGTATCCTTGACCTCGCGAAACCTCGGCGCGCGATTCGGGCCGCCGTTGGATTCGTCGCAGCCTTCTTGCTTCTGGGGAACGTACTCGCTGGGATTCCGCCCCCGTCGACTTTAGGAGGATGGAGGGAGGGGACGATCCCGCAGGCCGTCGATCCGGCATACTGGGCCCGGGATCACATCACCGGGCTCGTCGCGGCCGACCACCAAGGTTCCACGATCGTCTTCGGATTCGGCGGCGTGAACGCCACGTGGGACCGGACGCGCACTCCGTTCGTCACCGATTCGCCTCCCCTCGCTGGGCTGACCGGAATCGACACACCTTCAGGACTGAAGAACGCGACATACGTCTGGATCGATCGGGACATGGAGGCGGGATTGCGCCTCACCCCGTGGGAGACCGCCTCGCCAATGGCTCCGAGCGTCATCGCGAAGTTCGATCAGGCTCCGTTCATCAAGGTCTTCGACAACGGATATGCGCGACTCTATTGGATCGCCGGCTGAGCGGCGGCGGCGACGCCGCCTCAGAGGAAGAGCGTCGAATTCTCCCCGAGGACGAGCCGTTGCCCCTTCGGGAGGATTCCGTCCGCGGGTTTGATCGTCGTGTGCCGACCGATCAGGCTCCCGACGATCTTGTTCGGCGTCTCAATGGTGCAATCGCCAATGACGATTGAGGCCTCGACGTCCGCACCGACCAGGGCGGATCCATCCCCAATCGATGTGTAGGGTCCGATGTGGGTGTTGGGTCCGATCACACAGTTCTTCCCGATCGTCGTTGGTCCACGGACGACGCTGCCCGCCTTGACGACGGTTCCGAGGCCGATGTGGACGCGCCCTTCGACGCGCGCAGTCGCCTCGACGGTTCCTTCGATCCGCTTGTCGAGGTCGTCGAGCAACAAGCGGTTTGCCTCGAGGATGTCTTCCGGTTTCCCCGTGTCTTTCCACCAGCCCGTGACGACATGCGCCTTGATGCGGCCACCTTGTTTCCGCAGATCATCGAGCGCCTCGGTAATCTCTAGTTCGTCCCGCCACGAAGGCTTCAGCGCGCGGATGATCGGGAAGATGTTTTCGCGCAACAGGTAGATCCCGACGAGAGCCAAGTCGCTTTTCGGCTCCTTCGGCTTCTCCACCAACGAGATGACATTGTGATGCGCGTCGAGTTCCGCCACGCCGAACTTCTGCGGGTTCGGCACGTGGCACAACATGATCTCGGCATCATGTCCGGTCGTGAGGAAGTCGTCCACCATCGGCCGGATGCCGCCTTTCAGGATGTTGTCGCCCAGGTAGACGCAGAACGGGTCGGCTCGAAGAAACGGCTCGGCGCACAGGATCGCATGGGCGATTCCTTTCGGGAAACCTTGCACGATGTAGGTGAGGTGGACCCCGTATCCGGATCCATCGCCCAGGAGCTCCTTGACCTTCTCCGGCATGACGTCACCCAAGATGATCCCAATATTCTGGATGCCGGCGTCGCGGAGGTCTTCGAGGCAGTACAAGATGTTCGGCTTGTTCGCGATGGGAATCAGCTGCTTCGGGCCCGTGTGGGTTAGCGGCCGGAGGCGCGTTCCGTGGCCGCCAGAGAGGATGAGGCCCTTCATAATTCCCTCAGGACTTGAACCGCGTCGGGGTCACAAAGCTTTCGAGGTCTTGCTGAGACCGCATTCGTGCGACACTTTCGTCGACGCCCAGGGGCCGAAGGCCATGCTCGATCGCGCGAACATTGACGAGGGAGGAATCCATCGGGCGGGCCGCTTTGCGGGCGAATTCAGCGGCCGTGACGGGCTTGATGAGACTCGAGTCGAGACGGAACGCCTTGGCGAGACGGATGGCAAACTCGTACCGACTCAAACGATTGGGGCCCGCGAGGTGGAAAGTGCCACCGGCCGAGACTGTCAGCAGACGAACGATCGAGCCGGCCAGATCATCCGCCCAAGTGGGGGACCCGAACCAATCCGTCACGATCCGAACTTCCTTTCGGTCTCGGAGGGAGGTGAGAAGCCAGGTGGCGAAATTCATTCGCGTTGAATCCCACCCGTAGATGACGCTCGGACGCACGACTTGGTTGCCGGCGTCGGCCTCCAGGGTCGCTTTCTCGCCGGCGACCTTCGTCACCCCATAGTAATTCACCGGCGCCGTTGGATCCGACTCCCGATAGCGGCCGCGGGCGCCATCGAACACGAAGTCTGTCGACACGAAAAGGTACTTCGCCCCCTGAGCGTGCGCGGCGGACGCGAGGGCTCCGGTCGCGGCCGCGTTGACCTGCCAGGCCCGCTCCCGATCCTCCTCGCATCGATCGACGTCGTGCAGAGCGGCGGTATCTACGACGAAGTCCGGGCGTACTCGGTCCACGATCGACACGTCCTCGAACTTCTCCTTATGAAACTCAATCCACTCGACTCCCTCGATGGGCGCGGCGCCGGAACGATGGGTGGCTACCACCTCGTAATTCTTCCGGGCCTCGCCAACGACTTTTGCCCCCAGGAGCCCGCTGCCGCCGACGACGAGGAGTCGGGCCATGACGCGCTATGACTCCACTGAAATCTTTCCAAGTTGCACCGGGACGATTCCGCGGAACTTTTCGACCATCTGCCGCACGCCATCGTTAATCGTCCAGCGGGCTCGGAACCCGAGTTCAGCGAAGCGCGTGCAATCCACCTCATACGAGAGTTGGTTCAACGATGGCGTCGCGGTCGTTGCGACCTTGACGCCCGGCACGACCGCACGAATCGCGTTCACGACGGTCTCCATGTTTGCGTTTTCGCCGACCGCGTTGAGGATCTGCCCCTTCGCCCCCGGTCGCGTCGAGGCGAGGCGATAGGCCGCCATGACGTCTGCCACGTGGACGTATGGGCGCTTCTCCCGCCAGGCGGTGTCGTATACCGTGAGGCTCCGTCCTTGCGCCGCCAAGTAAGCGAACCGGTTGATGATTGTATCGAAGCGCATGCCGATCGTCCAGCCGTACACGGTCCCGAGTCGGAGGCCGCTCCAATCGAATCCGATTTCCGCCGCCCGCTCCCGCATCGTCGTTTCGGCTTTGAGTTTCGACTCGGCATAGGGAGAAACGGGCTTGCACTCCGCTTCCTCCGTCACAACGCCGTCCGTCGGCCCGTACACGCTGCAGGTGGACGTGTACACGAACTTTCGAACGCCCGCCTTGATGGAGTGCTCGAACAGGTTCAAGGAGCCGTTGTGATTCACGTCCCAGGTGAGGGCTTGACGCTCGAACGAAACCGGAGCGTTCGTGATATCGGAGAGGGAGAAGACCACATCGGCGTCGCGGACGGCATCGCGGACGTCTTCTTCCTTCCGCACGTCCCCTTCGAAAAATTCGTACTTCGGCCCGCGCGGGAGGTTCCACAGGGAGACATACCGCTCCCGGAACATGTTGTCCATGATGCGGATTGTCTCGCCTTTGAACGCCGCCATTTTCGGGAGGTCCCGGATCAATTGTGATCCGAGATAACCCGCGCCGCCAGAAACGAGTATGGTCATGGGACCTCTACTTCATCACGATGTCCCAGTTGTACGGAATCTCGCGCGAGTCGTGGGGCATGCGGGCCTCATCCGGATTCGAGTAGTCGTACAGTTTGTCGGGGAAGTTGATTAGAAGACACGGCTTCGTGCCGATGCACTTGAAGCCGTGCCACTTGTCGCCGTCGAAGGACAGCAGGATTGGGTTGTCCTCCCCAATGATGTGTTCGTTGACTTCTTTCGTCTCCGAATCGTAGACGACGACCTTCGCCATACCGACGGGGATTGCGAACGTATCCCGCTGCTTCGTGCGCGGATGACGATGCCATGCGCGGATGACCCCAGGATACGTCATGGAGACGTACGACATGGTGAAGCCTTTGAACACATCAGGCCAGTCGGTCCGCAGGGTTTCCATCAAGTATCCTCGCTCATCGACAATGCGTTTGAGCGGGCGGATGACCGTCCCCTTGATCATGCTTCGGCTCCTTCCGACGGAAACATCGAATCCGCGTTGGCGGACGCGACCCGGGCGAGATGAGATTCGCTCTCGCTACAAAAGCATATTGCCACGCGGGATGCGCGAGTCGGGCATGTTTATCAAGGTCGCGCGAAATCCTCGCAGTGGTGCGCGTCCTCCATGTGACCAAGAAGTTCCCGCCCTCGATTGGCGGCGATGCAACCGCGGTCTCAGCGCTTATCCGGGCGCAGGAGCGCCAGGGGCTCAACGCGGACGTCCTCACCTACCGAGTCGCCGGGATCGAGGAAACAGAGCGCGTCCATCCGGTCGGACCCGTTCAGACGCCGCAACAACTCGACCGAATCGGGATTCGACGCGTTCGAGCAATGCGAGCAATGGAACGATGGACCGACGATCACCTGGAACAGCCGCGACCCGATATCATTCACGCCCATGCGGTGGACGTCGGCTTCGCGGTAGCGCGGTCAGCGCATGCCCAAGGCGTTCCCATCATCCTCACATGCCACGGCGTTTGGTTCTCCGTGCGAAATCGGTTGAACCCGCTCGGTTGGCTCGAGCGGTCGCTCATCCGCGGTGGTCGCTATGCCGCCATCACTTCCGTCGATCGCACCTCTGTCGAGTCGCTCCGCGGTGCGGGATTCGGGTTCGCGGAAGTCGTGCCGAACGGAGTGGATCTCCAGGAGTTCGAAGGCCTCAGCGCAAAGGAGGGGCCGTTTCGCTTTCTCTTCGTCGGCCGGCACGTGCACCAGAAGGGGCTCGATGTCCTCGTGAAAGCGACGGCCCGCCTACGAGACGCTGGTGGGCCCGCATTCGTCGTCGAGATTGCAGGCGAGGGTCCGTTGACAGCGACCATCGGACACATGAGCGACCAATTCCAGCTGGGCGACACGATCCGTTTCCTCGGCCCTCTGTCCCGGTCGCTCTTGCAAGACGCGTTCCGGCGAGCGGATGCGTTCGTCCTGCCCTCCCGGTACGAAGGCTTTCCGATCGCCGTGCTCGAGGCTTGGGCGGCCCGCCTTCCGGTCATCGCCACGTCGGTCGGGGGGCTCCGCGACCTTGCCGATGGAGGAAATGCAATTCTGGTCTCACCCGATGACCCGAATGCCCTGGAGCGATCGATGGCCTTACTCCTCAGAGACGGAGCGCTGCGGGAGCAACTCGGGCGACGTGGACACGACCTCGTACAGCGGGAGTACGCCTGGGACGGAATCGCGAAGAAGTACGAGACGCTCTACCGTCGATCGATGTCTCGACCAGGAGAGACACCCAATGACTAGCCCTGAACCCACCGCGTTCGAGGCCACGGTCGTGATCGTGGGCTACAACGGGGCGGAATTCTTGGGCCCGTGTCTCGAATCCCTCCTCGCCATGGACATGACTCCGTCCCGCTACGAAGCCATCTACATAGACAACGCGTCGTCCGACAAGAGCGTCGAGGTGGTCGAGCGATTTCACGCCTCCTTTCCCAACCTGCGGATCGTGCGGAACAAGTACAACCTGGGTTTTCCTGCAGCCGCCAACCAGGGAGCGGGTCTCAGCCGAGCCCCGATCCTGGTCCTCTTGAATCAGGACACCGTCGTGGAACGATCGTGGCTCCGCGAATTGTTGTGGCCGTTCGAGGACCATCCGGAGATCGCGGCGGTGGGCAGCCGGGTCATCAACGGGGACGGTCCTCGTCTCTATTCGGCGGCGTTGGAGGTCCTATACGGAGGAATCTGCATCGTTCACGAGGGAGACCGCCGCACGGACGCAGTGTCGGGGTGCGCGATGGCGGTTCGCGTGGACGTCCTGCGTCGGGTGGGAGGGTTCGCGGCCGACTTGTTCATGTACGGCGAGGACCTCGACCTGGGGCACCGACTCCGGGCAGCGGGACATCAGATCGCGTACGCGCCGGCCAGCGTGGCCCACCACCAGGCAATCCGTGCGTCGCGAGCCTCCACCCGAACGTACATGTTCTACTCGGCCCGCAACCGCGTGTTGGTCTGCGTGAGGAACTACCGAAGGAAACGTTCCTACCTCGTGGCCGACATCTTCGCCTTGTTCCCGCTCACGGCGTTCGCGGAGCTCGTCCGCTCCCGCCGTCGAAAGGACGCGATCGGGTGGCTACTCGAGGCGCGCGTCGAGTCGCTGCGCGGCGCCCTTGCCTCGATCCGCACTCGGCGCGGACCTCTCGAGACGAGCGCCCCGTAACCTTCTAATCTCGGAGCCGGTTCCGACCGGTCGTGGGCGGTCGCGCCTGGGTCGTCATCCTGAACTGGAATGGCAAGGACTACCTCCGCGCCTGCCTCAAGGCCGCCCTCGCGCAAACGTATCCGGAGTATCACGTCGTGGTTGTCGACAATGCATCGACGGACCGCTCGGCATCCATCGTCCCCGATGAATTCCCCGAGGCGACGCTCGTCTCGTTGCCGCAGAACCTCCATTTTGCCCGCGGCACGAACGCGGGCATCGAAGCCGCCCTGAAGGATCCTGCCTGTGCCTACATCGCGACGCTGAACAACGACACCCAGGTCGACCCCGAGTGGCTCGGGGCGATGGTCCGGTCCGCGGAGGAACGCGGCGTCGGGAGCGTTGCCTCGAAACTCCTCCTCATGGATCACCCCGACCTTCTCAACGGGGCCGGGATCCGCATCCTTCGCGATGGCGGAGCGGTCGATCGGGGTTGGCTCGAACGAGACGAGGGGCAGTACGATCGGGATCCGGATGTGTTCGGTCCCTCCGCGGGAGCCGCCCTCTATCGACGGCACGCGCTCGAGACCGTCGGGCTGTTCGACGAGGACTTCATCGCCTACCTCGAGGACGTCGATCTTGCCTGGCGCATGCGCTTGGCCGGCCTCACGAGCCGTTTCGCGGGACGCTCGATCGTGTATCACAAGCATTCCGCATCCACGGCACCGACGTCCCCCTGGAAGACGTACATCAGCGAGAGGAATCGAATCTGGAACCTCGTCCAGAACTATCCACGACGGTACGTCGTTGCGGCGGCACCATGGAACGCGGCCCGCAACCTCGCGGCCCTCCGTAGGCGGGCGCGGCCGGAGAGATATCCGCTCGCGTTCGGACGCTCTCTGCCTCTCCGTACCGTGATCGAGGCGCACCTCCGGGGCCGACGTGAGGCATACCGCGGAATGGGTCGCGCGTTGGCGAAACGGCAATTGCGATCGAAATATCGACGCGTGTCTGCGTCGGATGTCGGCCGTTGGTTCAGCCGCTACGGGGTCCGCATCAAGGACGTCCCAATCCACTGAGCCCTATGGCCTCGGCGGGGACGGGAAGCACGCGGTGCAGTGAGGGTCGATGTCTCCCAAACTCTTGTGGTACTCGCAGAAACGAGCCGTAAGCATGAGACCGGAACAGAACTCGTTCACGCTCGCGATCTGCTTGGACAACGTCATGCCGCCCGCGATTTTCTCTGCAAGGTCGTGGACGTACGGGTTGATCTCGGGGAAGAGCCGCAACATCTCCTGATCCACGCCGCGGCTCTGTGTATTGTAGTGGCTCACCGCCGCCTGGGTGATCCCCATCAACTTAGCCACGTCGACCTGCTTCATCTTGTAGGTTCGAAGGAGCTCGCGCGCCAGTCTCGCGCGAATGGTCGGGAGAAGCCTTGCAACGACGAGTTCCTGGGGTTGGAGCATGCGAAAGGACCTGAGGGCTGATCGGATTAGAATACTGCATAACACCGTATTTAACCATGACGCAACTCGTCCGCCCGACAAGAACGTACACGTGCTGGCGGTCGTCTGTTCTCCTACGAAGCGCAGCACCGCGGGCTTGCCCAATAATCGATGCCGAGCTGAACGAGTGTCGGGTCCGTGGACGTGATTGCGTAGGCGTCCCCATCCGACGTTCGGGAGAGCGTGAGGACCTGCTGACCGTCGACGACGAGGATCACGCAGTTACACACAATCGAACGAATCTCCGCCGCCTTCTCGAGGTCGCCGTTGACGCGAATGTCCGGGATCGCAAGTCTTAGGCGAACGCGTCGACGAACTGCCTTCAACAAGTCCGCCTCGAGCGTCCTCAATAGCCCCTCTTCCGAGGCGAGGAGGACGATTTCCTTTCGAGCGGATCCGATCATGCTACGGGTCCGGGCCACGATGTTGGGCAGCCCTTTCACGATGTACGCCATGTCGGTCGCGGGGGATTTCGTCGCCGCCCGAAGGGGTTCGAGCAGAGCCCCCAACCGCACGGTCGCCGCCCGCCGTCGCTCGTAATCCTCTTCGACGATCCGAGCAAGGCGCAATTGCGCCTCCTTTGGCGGCACGACTCGATAGGTCTTCGGACGTCCCGGTTGGATTTCGACGAGTCCTTTCTCCGCAAGTTCGTCGAGGGCGTAGTAGATCTTCGAATCCGGAATCCCGGTCTTGAGCACGAGATCGCCAGCGGATGCCTCATTCATCCGGGCGAGGGCGCAGAACGCGTCCGCAGCATTTCCGCTTAGGCCGAGTTCTCGCATGGCGCTTCCGACTCGCTGCAGCGAGGAGACGAGTGACTCTTGCAGGAGGGCGTTCGCGCGCGTCTTGACTTCCGACATCGGGGAGAGAGAGGTAGGGAACGTATTTGAACTTGACTACTACTTTGTCGTAGTAGAGGTGTTGGTCACGGCGACACAAGACGTCGAGCGAGTCCATGCGAAAGTCCGAGAACGCTACGGCAAAGCAGCGATCCGACAGGAGGGGTGCGCGAACGACGGCTGTTGCGCTCCCGTCTATTCTCCAGCCGAGCTCGCGACGATCCCGGTGGAGGCGGTCCTCAACCTTGGGAGTGGGACCCCGGTACGTCACGCGGACTTGCGGCCGGGCGAAGTCGTCGTCGACCTGGGGAGTGGCGGAGGCGTCGACGTCTTCCTCGCGGCAAACATCGTCGGGCCGACAGGATTGGCAATCGGGGTGGACATGACGCCGGAGATGGTCCAGCGGGCAGAAGACGCCGCGCGCGCCCGCGGGATTCGGAATGTGCGCTTCCTCGAAAGCCCGATCGAGAAGCTTCACATCCCAAGCGCCAGCGCCGACATCGTCCTCAGCAATTGTGTCATCAACTTGAGCCCGGACAAGCCCGCCGTGTTCGCCGAGGCATTCCGGATCCTTCGCCCCGGCGGACGCCTCGCGATTTCGGATGTGGTCCAAGAGCGGCCTCTTGGCGAGGTCGACGACGAATGCGGATGTGTCGCTACCGCGCTCGTACGAGCGGATTTTCTCGAGCTCATTCGACGAGTCGGATTCGAGAACCTTCGGCTCGTCGAGGATCGTCCGTGGCGAAGCGGGCCCGGAGGGGTTGAAGCCTCGGCGGTCACTCTCGTCGCCAACAAACCGACCGAGGAGGTGAAGTCATGATCCCGTTGAGCTTGGTGCACGCGATCACCGATGAACGGAA